>DASWUI010000305.1:0-2647 GCA_036401715.1 Ramlibacter sp.
CGCGCGCACGCTGACGACCCAGCCGCCCCCCGGGCGCGGGCAGGCGACGGCATGGGCGCGCGCGTCGTCCTGCCGGCTGAGCGCATTCGCGAAGGCGCCGTGGACGCGCCGCGCCCACGCCGCATCCGGCAGCACCACCACCGAGGCACCCGGCAGCACGTGCTGCGGCCCGACGCCGGAGGCGAGCGCGAGGTCCTCCTGCTGCCGGCGCGCGAGCGCCTGCGCCAGCGGCGATTCCGCGGCGAAGGCGAGCGGACTGGCGTACGGGCGCAGGACCTGCGCCAGGCGCGCCGGCGCCACCAGCAGGTCCGCCTCGCTCTCGCCGTAGGCGTTGTAGTTGATCGCCTCGCCCAGCGTGCGCAGCGTGGCGCATTGCGCCGGCGCGAGCCCGAGCGCCTGCGCCAGCACCTGTGCGGTGTGCGGCAGGTTGTCGCCGAAGGCGCCCACCACGGCCCAGGCGCGGTGCCGGCCCTGGAGATGGCGGTCCACCAGCACGCTCGTGCACACGTCGGGGGCCGGGTCCAGGTGCGCCCGCAGGAGCGGGTGGCGCGGCACCTCCCCGGCAAAATGATGGTCGAAGTACTCCACCGAGACGCCGGCGGCCAGCAGGCGCTGCAGGGCGTCACAATTGCGCGCGAGCGAGACGTCCAGGACCGTCACCGTGTCGCCGGGCGCGGCGTCCACCCGCCGCAGCAGCGCGATGTCGCGCTTGACGCCGGTGACGGCCACCGAGGCGCAGGGGCGGTCCAGCCGCAGCTGCTGCAGCGCGCAGATGCCGTCGGCATCGCCATTGAACACGTCGAAGTGGCTCATGCCCCTTCCTGCCATCCTGCGAGCGAGCTTACTCCATGACCCCGATGAACGATTCTCCCCCCTGCCTGTTCGCCCTCCACGCCACGCGCGCCTGGGGCGAAGCGGTCGCCGCGTACCTGGACACGCCGCTCGCGCCGCTCGAGGAACGCGAGTTCGAGGACGGCGAGCACAAGTCGCGGCCCCTGGCCGGCGTGCGCGGGCGCGACGTGTACGTGCTGCAGTCGCTGTACGGAGAGGACACGGCCGGCGTCGACACCAAGCTGTGCCGGCTGCTGTTCTTCGTCGGCGTGCTGAAGGACGCCGGCGCCGCGAGCGTGACCGCCGTGCTGCCCTACCTCGCCTATGCGCGCAAGGACCGCCGCACGCAGCCGCGGGACCCGGTCACCACCCGTTACGTGGCCGCCCTGCTGGAAGCAGTCGGCACCGACCGGGTGCTCACGCTGGACGTGCACAACCTCGCCGCATACGAGAACGCCTTCCGCTGCCCGGCCGAGCACCTGGAGGCCACCGGGCTGTTCGCGCACCACTTCGCCGGCATCGTCGGCGACGCGCCGGTCGTGGTCGTGTCGCCCGACGCCGGCGGCATCAAGCGCGCCGAGCAGTTCCGCCTGCGGCTGGCGGCGGTCCTCGGCCGGCCCGTGGCGGCGGCCTTCGTCGAGAAGCACCGCAGCGGCGAGGTCGTCCGCGGCGAGCTGGTCGTGGGCGACATCGCCGGCCGCTGCGCGATCGTCTTCGACGACCTGATCGCGAGCGGGACCACCATCGCGCGCAGCGTCGCCGCCTGCCGCGGCCAGGGCGCCACGGCGGTCTACGCCGCGGCCACGCACGGGCTGTTCAACGGCGCGGCCGCCCAGGTGCTGGCCGATCCGGCCCTGACGGGCATCGTGGTGACGGACACCGTCCCGCCCTTCCGGCTGCCCGCGGGCGCGGTTCGCGCCAAGTTGCAGGTGCTGCCGACGGCACCGCTGTTCGCCGAGGCGATCCGGCGCATCCACGCCGGCGGCTCGCTCAACGAACTGCTGGCGCAGTGACACCTGCCAGGCGCAGGTGGCGCGCGGCCAGCGCGAGGTAGCGCAGCGCCCGCAGCCGCCACTGCGGAGACCCGCGGTAGCGCTCCTCGTGCAGGTGGGCGATGGCCAGGCGCGCCCGCGCGCAGGCGCGGCAGCTCTGGTAGAAGTGGACGAGCGCGGAGGGGACGGGGTCGCCGCTCGCGTCCCGGAAGGCGTCCAGCAGCACCTGGCCCAGCGCGCGCGCGTGCATGCGTTCGCACTCCAGCGCCAGGAAGCCGGCCTCGTCGGCGGCGTCGGCGATGCGCAGTTCGCCCGAGAACTCGAGGCAGTCGATCACCGCCGGCGGCTCGCCGAGCCAGACGTGTTCCGGCCGCAGGTCGCCGTGGCCCTCCACCACCCGTCCCGCCGCCACGCGCGCGTCCAGCCAGCCGGCATGCGCGTGCACGAACTGGCGCTGCCCGGCGCAGATGGCGTGCACGCGCCCGGCCGGCAGACCCCAGGCCGGATCGGCCAGTTCGCGCTCCGACTCGTCGATGTGCCGCATCAGCAGGGCCCGGTAGGCCCGGGTGCCCAGCACGGCGGCCCGCTGGGCGCGGTAGAACGCCGCCAGCACGCCGGCGGCGGTGCGCACGTGCTCCGGCGTGGCGGCGCCGCGCGCGATCAGCGCATCGAGCATGTCCTGGGCGGGCAGCCGGCGCATCCTCACCAGCCAGTCGACGGCCTGGCCGGCGCCCGCTACCCGCAGCCGGCCGTCCGCCTCGCGGGTCAGCGGCACGACGTCGAGGTACACGTGCGGCGCGAGCCGGCGGTTCAGCCGCAGTTCC
>DASWUI010000306.1:0-4845 GCA_036401715.1 Ramlibacter sp.
CGACGCGGCCCCGGCCGCGCCCGTCGCCAACAAGGGCGACGTCGCCTGGATCATCGTCGCCACGCTGCTCGTGATCCTCATGACCATCCCCGGCCTGGCCCTGTTCTACGGCGGCCTGGTGCGCAGCAAGAACATGCTCTCGGTGCTGATGCAGGTGTTCGTGGTCAGCTGCATGATCTTCCTGCTGTGGGCCATCTACGGCTACAGCGTGGCCTTCACCGGCGGCAGCCCCTTCATGGGCGGCTTCGGCAAGATCTTCCTGTCCGGGATCACGCCCGACTCGGTGGCCGCGACCTTCAGCAAGGGCGTGGTCATTCCCGAGATCACCTTCGTCGCCTTCCAGGCCACCTTCGCGGCCATCACCTGCGCGCTGATCGTCGGCTCCTTCGCCGAGCGCATCAAGTTCTCCGCGGTGCTGCTGTTCTGCGCGATCTGGTTCACCTTCGCCTACCTGCCGATCGCGCACATGGTCTGGTACTGGGACGGCCCGGATGCGATCAGCGACGCCGCGTCGCTGGAGACGGTCACCGCCGCGGCCGGCTGGCTGTGGGCCAAGGGCGCGCTGGACTTCGCCGGCGGCACCGTGGTGCACATCAACGCCGGCGTTGCCGGCCTGGTGGGCGCCTACGTGATCGGCAAGCGCATCGGCTACGGCAAGGAGTCGCTCACGCCGCACAGCCTGACCCTCACGATGGTCGGCGCCGCGCTGCTGTGGGTGGGCTGGTTCGGCTTCAACGCCGGCTCCAACCTCGAAGCCAACGGCGTCGCCGGCCTGGCCTTCGCCAACACGCTGTTCGCCACCGCCGCCGCCACGCTCTCCTGGTGCGCCGGGGAAGCGCTCTCCAAAGGCAAGGCCTCGATGCTGGGCGCCGCGTCCGGCGCCGTCGCCGGCCTGGTGGCGATCACCCCCGCCTGCGGCTTCGTCGGCGTGATGGGCGCCATCGTCATCGGCCTGCTGGCCGGCCTGGTGTGCCTGTGGGGCGTCAACGGCCTGAAGAAGCTGCTGGGTGCCGACGACGCGCTGGACGTGTTCGGCGTCCACGGCGTGGGCGGCATCCTGGGCGCGCTGCTGACCGGCGTCTTCGCCTCGCCCTCCCTGGGCGGCACCGGTGTGTACGACTACGTGGCCAACAAGGTGAACCCCGATTACTCCATCGGCGGGCAGGTCTGGATCCAGTTCCAGGGCGTGCTGACCACGCTGGTGTGGTCCGCGGTGGTCGCCTTCATCGCCTACAAGGTGGTGGACCTGCTGGTCGGCCTGCGCGTCTCGGAAGAGGAAGAGCGCGAGGGCCTGGACATCAGCAGCCACGGCGAAACCGCCTACAACCGGTAGAACGGAGGCAGGCGGCGCGCGTCGGCACGCCGCGCGCCGCGAGACAAGCCAAGATCTCCTTTGGATGTTCGGCCCGCTTCGGCGGGCCGCTTTTTTTTCAGCCGGGAAAACGCAGGGTGGAGACGAGCCCGTCGCTGGCGAGCTCCACACCTTCGGCCAGCGCGAGCGCCTCCGCCTCCTGCCATTCCATCCGGCGGTACGACGGATGCGCCGGCCGGCCGGTGGCATCGGGATCGTCCTCCGTCCGCACCGTCAGCACGGGCCCGGCGGGATCGCCGGCCACGGTCAGGCGCGCGGGCCGGCCGGCCGCGTCGCCCAGCGCGAACAGCACGGCCGGCAACACCGTGCGCACGGCGGCGAGCGACACCTCGTGGTTGCCGCCGGCCGGCTCGTGGCGCAGGCTGAAGCCGCCGAAGCCGAATTCGCTGCGCAGCAGGGCCACGCAGTCCCGGGCGGCCGCTTCGAGTGCGCCCCGGGTGTCCGGCTCGGGCGCGAGCCAGCTCACAATGTCCAGGTTCACGCCCACGGCCGTGCGGGCGAAGCCATGCATGCGCGCCATCTCGGCCGTGATGCGTTTTGTGTCGGGGACGGGCTGCTGCAGCCTGCGCTCGATGACCTCCGCCATCACCGTGATGGGCTCCAGGTGCACCAGCATCCGGTCGCGCATGGCCAGGGCCAGCCGGCGCAGCAGCGCGTAGCGGGCGGCTTGGACGTGCCACGGCTCGGCATCCGCGTCGGTGGACTGCATGGACCCATGGTACGCCGGGCCGTACCGGGCAGGCGGCGGGCGCAGGCACAATGGCCGCAGGAGGCAAGCCCATGATCGAACTGCGTGCCGGCCGGCTGCGTTGCGAACTGCATCCCGAGCTCGGGGGCAGCATCGCCGGCCTGTGGCTGGACGGGCAGCCGGTGCTGCGCTCGACCCCGGCAGGGCAGCTTGCTTCGGCCCGCTTCGCGGGCTGCTACCCGGTCGTGCCCTTCTCCAACCGCGTCGGCCAGGCGAGCGTGGTCTGGCGCGGCACGCAGGAGCCGCAGTTCCGGCAGGCGGGCGACGCGCCGCACGCCATCCATGGCATGGCCTGGCAGCGCGCCTGGAGCGTGCTGGACAGCGACGACGCCTCGGCCATGCTCGCCTGCGAGCACCGCTCCGACGCGGCCTGGCCCTTCGCCTTCGACTGCTCCCATACGCTGCGGCTCAGCCCGCGGGGCCTGGAGCTGACGCTGGCGGTCACCAACCAGTCGGGACAGCTCGCGCCCATGGGGCTGGGCTGGCATCCCTCCTTTCCGAAGCGGCCGGGCAGCCGGCTGGCGGTGAGCGCCGGCGGGCGCTGGGAACTGGACGGCGACCGCTTGCCGCTGGCGCGGCGCCCGGCCGAGGGCATCGCGGCGGACGCGGCCGCCCTGGACCTGGACGAATGCTTCGACGGCTGGGACGGGCAGGCGCAGCTGCGGGACACCGTCATGCGGGTCACGGTGCAGTCCGAGCTGGCGCGGCTGGTGGTGCACGCCGAGCCGGGCAGCGAGGCGATCATGCTGGCGCCGGTGAGCCACGTGCCCAACGCGGTGCACGTGTACGCCACCGGGGCGCCCGCGGCGGGGCTGGGCCTGTCCCTGCTGCAGCCGGGCGAATCGCTGCTGGCGCAGATGCGCATCCTGGTGGAGCCCGCATCATGAAGTGGGAGGTGGCGGTCCCCGAGCCGGATGCGCTGGGCGAGTCCCCGTTCTGGCACCCGCGCGAACAGCGGCTCTATTGGGTCGACATCCCCTCGAGGCGGGTGCGCCGCTGGGATCCGGCCTCCGGGGCGCGCGAGCACTGGGACCTGCCGCAGGAGCCGGGCTGCATCGCGCCGGCGGCCAGCGGCGGGCTGGTGCTGGCGCTGCGCGACGGCATCTACCGGGCGCGCAGCTGGGGCGGGGCGCTGCAGCCCGTGGTGCGCTTCCAGCACGGGGCCACCACCCGCTTCAACGACGGCAAGGCCGACCCGCTGGGCCGCTTCTGGGCCGGCACCTATTACGAGCCCAAGGACGCGCGCAAGGCGGACCTCTATTCCATCGACTGCCGGCCCGACAACGGCACCGGCGGCACGCCCGCCGTGCAACTGAAGGCGCACAACGCGACCACGGCCAACGGCATCGCGTGGTCGCCCGACGCCCGCACGGTCTACTGGACCGACACGGCGCGGCACGCCATCTACGCCTGGGACTGGGAGGCGCGGACCAACGTGATGCGGCACCACCGCGTGTTCCGCCAGTTCGCCGGCAAGCCGGCGGGCTGGCAGCCGGGGCAGCCGGGCTACGGCGGCCGTCCCGACGGCGCCGCGGTGGACGTGGAAGGCCACTACTGGGTGGCGATGTTCGAGGGCGGCCGCCTGCTGCGCCTCGCGCCCTCGGGCGCGGTGGCGGCCGAGTTCGAGGTACCGGCGCGCTGCCCCACCATGCCCTGCTTCGGCGGGCCGGATGGCCGCACCCTGTACCTCACCAGCGCGCGCCACCATCGCCCCGCCGCCGAACTGCAGGCGCTGCCGCATTCCGGCTGCGTGCTGAGCACCCGCGTCGACGTGGCGGGGCTGGCCGCCAATTTCTTCATCGACTGAGGCCCAAAAATTTCAGGCGGGCACCGCGCCGCAAGGACCGCGCTCGACCGTAACATCGCCACTCCATGGATCCTGCCCTCGCCCCCCTCGTCGACCGCATCCGCGCCGCCGCCGCGCAGGGCACGCCCCTGCGCATTCGCGGCGGCGGCAGCAAGGATTTCTACGGCGAGACGCTGCAGGGCGAACTGCTGCCGACCTCGGGCCTGCGCGGCATCGTCAACTACGAGCCGAGCGAGCTGGTGGTGACCGTGCGCGCGGGCACGCCGCTGGCCGAACTGGAGCAGGTGCTGGCGGCCCGCGGGCAGAGCCTGCCCTTCGAGCCGCCGCACTTCGGCCCGGACGCGACGGTCGGCGGCATGGTGGCCACCGGTCTTTCGGGGCCCGCGCGCGCCAGCGTCGGCGCCGTGCGCGATTACGTCCTGGGACTGAACCTGGTCAACGGGCGCGGCGAGGAGCTGGTGTTCGGCGGGCAGGTGATGAAGAACGTCGCCGGCTACGACGTCTCCCGGCTGATCGCCGGAGCGATGGGCACCTTGGGCCTGATCACCGAAGTGAGCCTCAAGGTCCTGCCCCTGCCCCCCGGCGAAGCCACGCTGCGCTTCGAGCTGTCGCAGGAGGAGGCGCTGCGCCGCCTGAACGCCTGGGGCGGGCAGCCGCTGCCGCTCAATGCCAGCTGCTGGGTCGAGGAGGACGGCCTCGGCGGGCTGTACCTGCGACTGCGCGGCGCGGTGGCGGCGGTGGAGGCCGCCTGCCGTTCGCTCGGCGGCGAGCGACTGGCCCCCGCGGATGCGGCGCGCGAATGGAATGCGCTGCGCGAACAGGCCACGCCCTGGTTCCGGGGCAGCGCCGGGCGCGACCTCTGGCGCCTGTCGGTGCCGCAGACGGCGCCCGTGCTGCAACTCCCGGAAGCCCCGCTGG
>DASWUI010000307.1:0-8340 GCA_036401715.1 Ramlibacter sp.
GCAGCCGCTCCTCCCTGCGCCGCCCCACCTCCTCGTGCAGCCAGGGGCTGTGCGCGGGCGCGGCGCGCTCCCAGCGCGCAGCCGCGGCGGGGGCGATGGTCGGGGGACGTTCGGATGCCATGGGCAGGGCAGCGAAGTATATTGAGGCGATGCGCACCGCCTGGCTGCAGCGCTGGACGAAAGCCCCTCCCGGCCGTTGCGCCGTCTGCGGGGCCTGGCCCGCGCGTCCCCTGTGCGATGGCTGCGTGGTCCGGTTCGCGCGGCAGCAGCACCGCTGCTCCTTGTGCGCCCTGCCCCTGCCTTCCGGTGCCGGCGTGTGCGGCACCTGCCTGCGCGAACCGCCCCCGCTGGATGCCTGCCTGGCCGCGGTGCCTTATGCCTACCCCTGGTCCGGCCTGGTCGCGCGCTTCAAGTTCAGCGGCGAGCCGGGCTGGGCGCAGGCGCTGGGCGAACGCATGCTGCGCATCCCCGGCATCGCGCAGGAACTGGAGCGCGCCGACTTGCTGCTGCCCATGCCGCTCGCACCGCGGCGGCTGGCGGAACGCGGCTTCAACCAGTCACTGCTGCTGGCGCGGCAGCTCGATCGCGGCAAGGTGCAGACGCAGCTGCTGCTGCGCCTGCGCGAGACCGGCTCGCAGACCGCGCTGGACCGGCGCGCGCGCCAGGCGAACGTCGGCGATGCGTTCGGCGTGGAGCCCCTGCGCGCAGGCGAACTGCGCGGCAGGTCGGTGCTGCTGGTGGACGACGTGATGACCAGCGGCGCTTCGTTGCACGCGGCGGCGAAGGCGCTGCGGCAGGCGGGGGCGCGGCGGGTGGCGGCGGTGGTGCTGGCGCGCACGGATGCGCCCGATGACGGGTAGACCCGTGTCATTGCGCACTGGTCCCGCGATCCACGCACGCCCATGTCATGGTTCGATGGTGGGCCGGGTGCCGCCAGGCACGCCATGACATCATCCACCGCATGTTCCACATCGTCCTCGTCACCCCCGAGATCCCGCCCAACACGGGCAACGTGATCCGGCTGGCCGCCAACACCGGCTGCACGCTGCATCTCGTGGAGCCGCTGGGTTTCTCGATGGAGGACCGCTACATGCGCCGCGCCGGCCTGGACTACCACGAGTACGCGGACGTGCGGCGGCATGCGCACTGGCAGGCGCTCCTCGCGCAGGAGAACCCGCCGCCGGACCGCCTGTTCGCGCTCTCCACGCGCGGCACGCGCCGCGTGCACGACGTGGCGTTCGCGCCCGGCGACTGGCTGGTGTTCGGATCGGAAACCCGGGGACTCGATGCGGCGCTGCTGGAGAGCTTCGCCGCGCCGCAGCGGCTGCGCCTGCCGATGCGCGCGGGCCAGCGCAGCCTCAACCTCTCCAACGCAGTGGCCGTGACCGTGTTCGAGGCCTGGCGCCAGCAAGGCTTCGCCGGCGCTGCCTGAGCCGTGCGGCGCGCGACACAAGCAATACTCCGTTTCACCCCGCTGTGTTTGAAAGCCAACGCACGGTCCCGCATCTGCGTACTAACCGGCCCCGACCAGGGCAGGCCAGGCAACCCAGACTCCTTTCTTCCAGCCCGCCCCGTGCGGGCTGCTTTTTTTGGCGGTTACCAGCTGTACGGGCTCAGGCGTAGCGGCGGCTGATCGATTCGGCCACGCACACCGGCTTGTCGACGCCTTCGCGCTCGATGGTCACCTGCCAGGTCATCTGCCAGCCGTTGCCTTCGATCGCCTTGGCCTCCAGCAGCGTGAGCCGCCCGCGCAGGCGGCTGCCCGCCGGCACCGGCCCGGTGAAGCGCACGCGGTTGAGCCCGTAGTTCACGCCCATCTTCGTGTCGCGCACTTCGAGCGCGGAATCGAAGAACTTCGGGATCAGCGACAGCGTGAGGAAGCCGTGCGCGATGGTGGCGCCGAACGGGCCGTCCTTCGCCCTGTCCTCGTCGACGTGGATCCACTGGTGGTCGCCCGTCGCCTCGGCGAACAGGTTGATCTGGTGCTGGGTGACGGGAATCCAGTCGCTGACGGCGACCTCCTGGCCGGCCAGCGGGG
Source organism: Ramlibacter sp. (assembly GCA_036401715.1). Lineage (GTDB taxonomy): Bacteria > Pseudomonadota > Gammaproteobacteria > Burkholderiales > Burkholderiaceae_C > Ramlibacter. The sequence continues at coordinate 2,039 of DASWUI010000307.1, forward strand.
GCAGTTCGGCGAGCGATTGGAAGGTTCTCATCCTCCGCAATGTAGCAAGCGGAGGTGGGGCGCGGCGTCCCCTACGCGTCGAGCCAGCGGTGGATGGGCTGCCACTGCTCCAGGTCGCGCTCGACCTTGGCGGCGGCCACGTCGGACAGCGTCAGGCCGCGCGCGGCCAGGTGCACGTAATTCTGCGTGGGGCGCAGGAAGGCCAGCACCGGCAGCCCGAGGGCGTCGACGAACTCCTGCAGCTTCTCGGCGGCGATCGTGCGCGAGTCGACGCGCATGCCGACGATGCCCACCTGCATGCGCCCCGCCTTGCGGTGGTGGGCCAGCTCGTCCAGGAAGGCGCGCGTGGCGTAGATGTCGAAGATGCTGGGCTGCAGCGGCACCACCACCTTGTCGGCGCTGCGCAGCGTGTCTTCCATCCACTTGCCGTGCATGCCCGCCGGGGTGTCCAGCACCACGTGGGTGGTGCCCCTGGGCGGCTTGGCGATCTGGCCCTCGCCCACTTCCCAGCTGGCGATGGGGCGCGCCTCCGGCGGCCGCAGCCGCAGCCACAGGCGCGAGGACTGCTGGCGGTCCGCGTCGCCGAGCATCACCTGGTGCCCCTGGCCGGCGAAATACCCAGCAATATTGGTGGCGACGGTGGTCTTGCCGACCCCGCCCTTCGGATTCGCAACAACGACGACCGGCATAGTCGCGCTCCTCTGATGCGCGGCCCGGGGAGCCGCATTAAGCTATGTTACAGGGCATGGATGAGTTCGCAAACCGGCAAGCCGGCATCTACGTGCTGGCCGCCCACCCGAACTGGCGGGAATCCCGGGCCAACCGCCAGCTGTTCGACGAGGCGCGCGGGCTCCCCGGGGTCCGGGTGCAGGACCTCTATGGGCGCTACCCCGACTACGACATCGACGTCGCGGCCGAACAGGCCAGCGTGGAGGCGGCCCGGCTGCTCGTGCTGCTGCACCCGATCCAGTGGTACTCCATGCCGGCCCTGATGAAGCTGTGGCTGGACGAAGTGCTGCGCTACGGCTGGGCGTACGGCCGCTCGGGCACGGCGCTGCACGGCAAGGACCTGTGGCTGGTCGCCAGCACCGGCGGACCGGAGGGCTCCTACCACCCGCAGGGCTACAACCGCTACTTCTTCGACGCCTTCCTGCCGCCCTACGAACAGACCGCGCACCTGTGCGGCATGCGTTTCCTGCCGCCGCTGCTGCTGCATGCCGCGCACCGCGCGACCGAGGCAGAGGTGCAGGCCCACGTCGAGGTGTTCCGCCAGCGCCTGGCGAGCTACCCCGAATGGCCGGAGCTGGAGGACCTGGACGCCTGCCCGATCACGGACGTTCCGGCCAGCGACCGGCCGGTGCCGCCGCGGGAGGTCGACTGATGGAACACGCCCCGTCCTGGCTGACCAACAGCCTGATCTACCTGGCCGCGGCGGTGATCGCGGTGCCGCTGTCGCGCGCCATCGGCCTGGGTTCCATCCTCGGCTACCTGGCGGCCGGCATCGTGATCGGCCCCTGGGTGCTCGGGCTGGTGGCGAACGTGGAGGACATCCTGCACTTCGCCGAGTTCGGCGTCGTGCTGATGCTGTTCCTGATCGGCATGGAGCTGGAGCCACGGCGCCTGTGGAACCTGCGCCGGCCGATCTTCGGCTGGGGCAGCGCGCAGGTGCTCGGCTGCGCGGCGCTGCTGTTCGCCGCGGCGCTGGCCGCCGGCGCCCCGTGGCGGATCGCACTGGTCGCGGCGCTGGGGCTGGCGCTGTCCTCCACGGCGATCGCGCTGCAGGTCATGGGCGAGCGCAACCTGCTGCCCACCAGCAGTGGCCAGGCCGGCTTCTCCATCCTGCTGTTCCAGGACGTGGCGGCGATCCCGATCCTGGCGCTGCTGCCCCTGCTGGGCACGAGTGCGGCGCGCGCCGACGAGGGCAACCACTGGGTGGAGGCGCTGCGCATCGTGGGCGTGATCGGCGGCATCATCCTCGGCGGCCGCCTGCTGCTGCGGCCCCTGTTGCGCTGGATCGCCAAGAGCCGCACGCCGGAGATCTTCACCGCGGCGGCGCTGCTGCTGGTGGTGGCGATCGCCGCCCTGATGCAGCTGGTGGGCCTGTCGATGGCGCTCGGGGCCTTCCTGGCCGGCGTGCTGCTGGCCGAGAGCGAGTACAAGCGCGAGCTGGAGACCGACCTCGAACCCTTCAAGGGGCTGCTGCTCGGCCTGTTCTTCATCGCCGTGGGCATGAGCATCGACTTCGGCGTGCTGGCGCGCTCGCCCGGCACGATGGCGCTCATCGTGGTCGCGCTGATGGTGCTCAAGGGACTGGTGATCTGGCTGATCGCCCGGCCGATGGGCATGCCGCTGGTGGAGCGGCCGGTGTTCACGCTGCTGCTGGCGCAGGGCGGCGAATTCGCCTTCGTCGTGTTCCAGGCCGCTGCGGGCGCACGGGTGTTCTCGATGGAGACCGCATCGCTGCTGATCGGGGCGGTGGCCGTGTCCATGCTGATCACGCCGCTGCTGCTGGTGGCGGTGGACCGCTTCCTGCTGCCGCGCATGTCCGGCGACGGCCGCACGCTGCCGGAGCTGAGCGTGCCGCAGGATGCGCCGGTGATCATCGCCGGCTTCGGCCGCTACGGGCAGATCATCGGCAGGCTGCTGACCGCCCAGGGCATCCGCTCCACGGTGCTCGACCACGATGCCGACATGGTGGAGGCGGCGCGCGCCTTCGGCTACCAGGTGCACTACGGCGACGCCACGCGGCTGGACCTGCTGCGCACCGCGGGCGCGGCGACGGCGCGCGTCCTGGTGGTCGCGGTGGACGACACCGAGCAGTCGCTGCGCATCGTGGACCTCGCCCACGAGCACTTCCCGCACCTGGAGCTGGTGGCCCGCGCCCGCGACGTTCCGCACTGGAACGCGCTGCGCGAAAAGGGCGTCATGCGCGTGGAGCGCGAGGTGTTCGAGTCCAGCCTGCGCAGCGGCCGCACCGTGCTGGAGGTGCTGGGCCAGTCGCCGCACGAGGCGCGCCAGCAGGCGATGCGCTTTCGCCGCCACAACCTGGAGCTGTTCGAGCAGATGCACCCGCACTACCGCGATCGCAAGCGCCTGATCGCCGTGGTCAAGGCGGGACGGCAGCAGCTGGAGGAGCAGATGGCGCGCGAGCGGGCGGAGAACGAGGCGCGGCGCAAGCGGGGGGAGGAGCGGGTGCCGGGGTGGGATGCGGATCGCTAGGGCGCTTGTCGCGGTTCACAGGAACCCATCCCACACCAGCTTCACCCCCGTGAGGAACATCCCCGCGTACAGCAAGCGGTAGAACAGCTTCGGCTGGATCCGGTGCGCCAGCCGCACCCCGATCACCACGCCGATGGGAGCGAACGGCATCAGCGCGATCGAGGTCGCCATGTTGCGCAGGTCCAGCAGCCCCAGCCAGCCGTACGGGATCCACTTGCTCAGGTTGATCACGAAGAAGAACACGCTCATGGTCGCCGCGAAGGTCACCGGCGCGAGCCGCAGCGGCAGCACGTACGCCGTCACCGGCGGCCCGCCCGCGTGCGCGACGAAGCTGGTGAATCCCGAAGTGGCCGTGAGCACGCCCCCCAGCCACTTTGGCGGCGGCGGACTGTCGGCGCGCGGGGGGAACAGCAGGCGCTGCGCGAGGAACAGCAGCGTGAACACGCCCACGATGCCGGCGACCAGGCGCGCGTCCAGCAGCCGGAACAGGAGCGTGCCGACCACCGTGCCCACCAGGCCGGCGGGGATCAGGAAGCGCAGCAGCTTGGCGTCCCACTTCCCGCGGTAGGCGGTCAGTCCCATGATGTCCATCACGAACAGGATGGGCATCAGGATCGCCGCGGCCTGCGGCACCGTGACCGACAGCGCCATCATGGGGACCGCGAGCGAGCCGAAGCCCGCGCCGAAGCCGCTCTTGCTCAGGCCCAGGAGCAGGACGGCGGGGATGGCGATGGCGTAGAAGTGCCAGTCGGTGATGAGGGGGAAATTCACGCCTGCATTGTGGCGGGGCGGCCGCCCCTCACCCCCGCCCTCTCCCCAGAGGGGAGAGGGAGTCAGCCAAGGCGCTTCTTCAGCGCCTGCAGCGAGGCCAGCAGGTCGGTGATGAACTTCGCCGTGGCCTCGTCGGTCAGCTCGCCCTGCGCGTTGAACTTGGATTGCGCGTTGCCGATGAACACTTCCGGCTTGTTGACGGTGAAGGTGTTCATGTAGACGAGGATCTTGCGCAGGTCGTACTGCCCGCGCGCGGTGCCCAGCGGGCCGCCGCTGGCGCCCATGATGGCCACCACCTTGCCGTCGAAGGGCGGCTCGGGCGGGCGCGACATCCAGTCCAGGGTGTTCTTCAGCACGCCCGGCACGGAGAAGTTGTACTCGGGCGAGACCAGCAGCAGCGCGTCGGCCGCGCGCACCTGGGCCTTCAACTCCTGCACCGCCGCGGGCTCGCCGGCCAGCCGCACGTCGTCGTTGTACATGGGGATGGGAGCGATGTCCGCGATGGTGATCTTCATGCCCGCGGGCGCGAGCTTCTGCGCCGCGCGCAGGGCCATCGCGTTGTAGGAGCCCTTGCGCAGGCTGCCGCAGATGCCGAGAACGTTCATGTCTTCTTCTTCGTCAAAGGGAAATCATTCGGCGCGGATGCCCAGCGCCTTCACCAGCCTGGACCAGTGTTCGACGTCGCGCCTGACCACGGCCCGCGCATCGTCGCCGATCAGGGCCATCGGCCTGCCGCCGCCCTTGGCCAGGGCCTCCTGCACGTCGGGCAAGGCCGCGACCTTCGCGAAGTCGGCACGCAGCTTCTGCAGCACCTCCGGCGGCGTCTTCGCCGGCGCGAACAGGCCGAACCAGGACTCCAGCTGCAGGTCCGCCACGCCGCTTTCCAGCACCGTCGGCACCTGCGGGTGCATGGTGTTGCGGGCGGCGCCCGAGACGGCGAGCGCCTTGGCGTTGCCGGCGTCCACCTGGACGCGCGCGGTGGGCGAGAGGTCGAAGAACAGGTCCACGCGGCCGCCCAGCAGGTCCTGGTAGGCGGGCTGCGCGCCCCGGTAGGGAACGTGCGCCACGTCCACCTTCGCCAGGTGCCACAGCGCCGCGGCCAGCACGTGCTGGCCCGAGCCGTTGCCCGCGGACGCGTAATTGAGCTTGCCCGGGTTCGCCTTCGCGTGGGCCAGCACTTCCTGCAGGCTGCGGAAGGGCAGGTCCTTGCGCCCGACCAGGGTGTAGCTGTAGCTCACGAGCAGGCCCACGGGTTCGAAGTCCTTGAGGCTGTCGTAGGGCAGGTTCGCGTACAGGCCGGGATTGAGCGCCAGGTTGGAGACCGAGCCGACCAGCAGCGTGTAGCCGTCGGCGGGCGCCTTGGCCGCCGCGTCGGTGCCCACCAGCGTGCCCGAGCCCGTGCGGTTCTCGACCACGAAGCCCTGGCCGGTGACCTTGCCCATGCGGTCGGCGATCAGCCGGCCCACGTTGTCGAAGCCGCCGCCGGGCGGCTGCGGCACGATGATGCGCACCGGCTTGTTCGGGTAGCCCTGCGCCTGCGCGAAGGGGGCGGCACAGGCCAGCGCGAGGGCGGCGAGTGCGTGGCGGCGAAGCAGGTTCGTGTTCATGTCAGCGCTCCAGGGCACCGCCGGCGAGCCAGCGGGCGCCGCGCTGGTACAGCTCCTGCACCACCGGCCCCTTGAGCATGGGCATGTCCATCTTGACCTTGTAGCCGATGCGCGTCTGGATGTAGGCCAGGTGGCGGTAGCCTTCGGGCATGCCCGCCAGCAGCTGCTGGTCCAGCTTGAGCTGCGCGGTGGGATCCACCGGGTCGATGCGGTCCTTCTCGTAGATCGGCTGGCGGTGCAGCACCTTCCAGCGGCCGTCGTGCCTGGTGATGAAGTCGTAGAAGCGGCCGGTGCAGACCACGTCGCACAGCACCGGGCCGTCGGTGCCTTCCACCATGCCGCGCTGGGAGATCGTCATCTTGGTCTGCGCGATGGCGCGGTCGCCGGCGACCTCGATCGCCGAGCCGCCCAGGAAGTGCAGGATGCTCACGCCCTTGTCCCAGCCTTCGCGCGTGACGCGGATGAAGTCGGCAAAGGGCCCCTGGAACCAGGTGGCCATCATCACGCCGTCGGGATGCCAGCAGGTGGCAAAGCGCTCCCAGTCGCCGGCGTCGCGCCAGACGGCCCAGCGTTCGATGAGTTCGCGGATGAGGAGCTTGTCGGTGAGGGTGGGGTTCATGGTGTGTTCTTGCAGAGTGCTGGGGTTCGCTACGCTCACCGCCAGCCTACAGGAGAGCCCGACACGCGTAGGCTGGTGGTGAGCGC
>DASWUI010000308.1:0-3541 GCA_036401715.1 Ramlibacter sp.
GATACATCGGGCCCCCGGCCCGGGCCGGAGGGATGCTGCATGGCCCGCGGGGTGGGGACTACTGCGTGATGACGACCAGCACGCTGCATGGTGCGTGCTCGATCAGCGCGCCGGAGATGGAGCCGCGCCACCAGCGGGCGGCCCAGCTGTCCAGGTGCTTGTGGCCCACGACGATCAGGTCCGCCTCGATCTTGCGCGCGTACTTGGTGATCTCGTCGACCGCCTCGCCGGTGACCACCTCGCCGCGCGCCGTGAAGCCCTGTTCGGCCAGGCGCCGAAGGCCGTCGTCCAGGACGCCGCGGTACTTGCGCTTCTCCCGCTCCTCCAGTTCGACGTCGTACACGCCGCCTTCGAGGCCGACGAAGCTCATGGCCGAGGGCATCACGGCGACCAGGTGCAGTTCGGACTGGCTCCACTGCGCGATCTCGCCGCAGTCCAGGAGCGCCTTCTGGCCCGCCTCGGAACCGTCGTATGCCAGCAGGATCTTCTTGTACATCGCAACGCCCCCAAAGACGTGCCGGGGCCCCATGCCACGGCTGGCCTAGTATGGCCCGCAATCCGCGCCTTGGGCAACCCGCCGCCCTACGGCGTTTCCCTTAGCAGGCAAGCAGCGCGGGCAGGACGCCGGTGTCGAATGCGCGCTCGATCGTGTCCGCCAGGCCGTCGAACACGTCGCCCAGCGTGGGCACGCCGGCGCCGAACAGCGACTCGAGCACCGCCGGCTGCTCGAACAGGCCGTGCAGGTAGATGCCCAGCACGTTGCCTGCCTCGTTCTGCCAGCCCAGGCCACCGGGCAGAGCCAGGCGGCCGGCGGCCATGCCGGCGTGCTGCGCGGTCTGGCCCTGGTGGATCTCGTAGCCCTGCACCTCCAGCCTGGAGAGGTCCGCCCAGGCGCCGGCCAGGTCGGCGAAGGCGAGCGTGGTCCGCCTGACGGTCTTGGCGGGCTCGAACCGGGTGACGAGCGGCAGCAGGCCCAGGCCGGGCATGTTGCCGGCGATGTCCCCGGGGTCGACCAGCGCCTCGCCCAGCATCTGCAGCCCGCCGCAGATGCCCAGCACGCGGCCGCCCTGCCCCGCGAAGGTCGCGATCGCGCCGGCAAGCCCCTGCGCGCGCAGCCACTCGAGGTCGGCCGTGGTGTTCTTGGAGCCGGGCAGGACGACCCAGTCGGCCCCGGCCAGCTGCGCCGGCGTGCGCGCCCAGCGCAGGCGCACGCCCGGCACGTTCGCCAGCGGCTGGAACTCGTCGAGGTTGCTGATGCGCGGATAGGCGACGATGGCGATCGTCAGGCGGGCCTCGCCCGGGCCGGCGGGGTGTTCGTGCAGGATGCCGTCCTCGTCGGGCAGGCCGTGGTGCCACACCATGGGAATGGTGGCGACCGTCGGCACGCCGGTGAGGCGTTCCAGCTGCTGCGGCCCGGGCGCCAGCAGCGCGGGGTCGCCGCGGAACTTGTTCAGCACGAAGCCGTGCAGCAGCGCGCGCTCGTCCTCCGGCAGCAGCGCCCAGGTGCCGTACAGGTGCGCGAAGGCGCCGCCGCGGTCGATGTCCGTCACCAGCAGGCAGCGCGCCTGCGCATGCGCGGCCACCCGCATGTTCACGAAGTCGCTGTCCTTCAGGTTGATCTCGGCGGGCGAGCCGGCGCCCTCGATCACCACCACGTCGTTCTCCGCCCGCAGGGCATCGAGCGCGTCGCGCACCAGCGGCCAGGCGCGGGCACTGCGCTCGCGCCAGGGCGTGGCGGTGAGCACGGGGTCCACCTGCCCCAGCACGACCACCTGGCTGTGCGTGTCGCGCTCCGGCTTGAGCAGCACCGGGTTCATGCGCACGTCCGGCTCCGCGCCCGCCGCGAGCGCCTGGAAGTATTGCGCGCTGCCGATCTCGCCCATGGCGTTGCCCGGCCCGGGCACCACGCGCGCGTTGTTGCTCATGTTCTGGGCCTTGAACGGGGCGACGCGCAGGCCCTGCCGGGCGAACCAGCGGCACAGCGCGGTGGCCAGCCAGCTCTTGCCGGCACCGCTGTTCGTCCCCAGCACCATCACGCAACGCGCAGTCACCGGACGTCCCCTTCCCGCGGCAAGGCCACCCAGCGGCCGCCGACCGCATGCACCTGCAGCCGCTGGTCGAACACGGACTCCACGGCGCGGTGCGTCGCGGGCTCGCTCGTGGCCCCATGATGCGCCACCCGGCCGTCCTTCAGCAGCAGCAGGTCATCCGCCTGCAGGGCCATGCCGATCTCGTGCAGCACGCTGACCGCGGTGCCGCCGCGCGCCACGTGGCGGCGCACGATGGCCAGCCAGTCGGCCTGGTGCGGCGGGTCCAGGTGCGACAGCGGTTCGTCCATCAGCAGGATGGGCGCCTGCACCGCCAGGGCGCGGGCGAGCAGCACGCGCTGGCGCTCGCCCCCGGACAGGCTGCCCAGCGGGCGGGTGCGCCATTCCCAGCTTTGCGTCTCCTCCATGGCCGCCTGGACCGCGGCGTGGTCCCCGGCGCCGGGCACACCCAGCCAGTCCTGGTGCGGCAGGCGCCCCAGCATCACCACGTCCAGCGCGAGCAGGTCCTCGGCCCCCGGCTCACCCTGCCCCAGCCAGGCCACGGCGCGGGCCCGCTCGCGCGCGCTCCAGCGGGCGGCCGGCTTGCCCAGGAGGCTCACCGTGCCCGCCGAGGGCAGCAGCTGCGCGAGCGCCTTGAGCAGCGTCGTCTTGCCGGCGCCGTTGGGGCCCGCGACGGCGGTCCAGCGGCCCGCGGGCAGCGCGAGGTCGACGCCGTGCAGCACGGGGCGCTCGCCCAGCACGACCCGCAGGCCGGAGCACGCCAGGGCCGGCGCGTTCACCGCGCCCTCCTCTGCATCAGCAACAGCAGGTAGCCGCCCCCGAGCACCGCGGTCACGACGCCCACCGGCAGCTCCCTGGGCGCGAGCAGCCAGCGGGACAGCACGTCGGCCGCCAGCAGCAGCACGCCGCCGGCCAGCGCGGACAGCGGCAGCAGCCAGCGGTGCGTAGGCTTGCAGAGCGCGCGTACCAGGTGCGGCGCCATCAGGCCGATGAAGGCCACCAGGCCCACGTGGGCCACCGCGGTGCCGGTGGCCAGCGCCATGGCCAGCACCAGCAGCAGCCGCACGGGACCGAGCGCGATGCCCAGGCTGGCCGCCGTGGTCTCGCCGAGGGCCAGCGCGTCCAGCGCGCGGCTGTAGGCGATCGCCACCGCCGCCGTCGCCACCAGCACCAGCAGCAGCATCACGGTGCTGGGCCAGCCGAGGAAGCCGGTCGTCCCGAGCAGGAAGGCCTGCATGCTGCGCAGCAGCTCCGGCGCCAGGAACATCGCCAGCGCCGCGAAGGCGCCGAACACCATCCCGACGATCACGCCCGACAGCAGCAGCCGCGTGGTGTGCTGCACGCCGCGCGCCAGCGCGAGCGTCACCGCCACCGCCGCCAGCGCGCCGATGAAGGCGGCGCCGGTCAGGCCGATGCGCGCGCCCCAGCCCGCCGCCGCGACCGGCGCCGCGCCGAGGAAGACCAGCAGCACGGCGACGCCGAAGGCCGCGCCG
>DASWUI010000309.1:0-7314 GCA_036401715.1 Ramlibacter sp.
GCGCGAGAACGACCAGTAGGAGACGCCCGCGCCGATGGTGCCGACCGCCAGGCACAGCGGCACCAGCCAGAGCATCAGCGCGCGCCGGATCGAGCACATCGGCCCGTTGGGGAAGACCTGCCATTTCATGATGCGACTCCCATCGTGCCGCCGGTCACGCGCCAGCCCAGCCCGCGCACGTTGCGGATGGTGTCGGGACCGAGCTTGCGGCGCATGCCGTGGATGAGGACGTCGACGGCATTGCTGCTCACCTCCTCGCCCCAGCCGTAGATGCGGTTCTCCAGCTGCTCGCGCGAGAGGATCGCGCCGGGCCGCTCCAGCAGCGCGTGCAGCAGCGCGAATTCGCGCGCCGAGAGCTGCGCGCGCTCGCCCTGCACCAGCACCTCGCGGGTGGTCAGATCCAGCTGCACCGCGGCGTTGCCGATCAGGGAGTGCGCCGCGCCGTCGCGCCGGCGGATGATGGCGCGCATGCGCGCCAGCAGCTCGCGCATCTCGTAGGGCTTGAGCAGGTAGTCGTCGGCGCCGAGGTCGAGTCCCTCGACCCGGTCGTCCAGGCCGTCGCGCGCGGTCAGCACCAGCACCGGCGTGGCATCGCCGCGGCTGCGCGCGTGGCGCAGCACCGCCACGCCATCGAGCTTGGGCAGCCCCAGGTCCAGCAGCACGCAGGCGTAGTCCCCGTCGGCCCACGCGCTTTGCGCGAGCAGGCCGTCCTTCACCCAGTCGACCGACCAGCCTTGCGCGGACAGGGCTTCGCGCAGGCTGTGCCCGATCATTTCATCGTCTTCGACCAGCAGCACACGCATCCCGGACCTCCAGCGCCGATGCGCGAAGCTTAGGAGACGACTCTTATCCCTGTGTTAGGCAAGGTGCGGCGCGTGAACAACACGCCGCTCGTCACCGAGGGTTAACCCGCCCGTCGGCATCAGCTTGCCGCCTGTCGACCACGAGTCCGTCGGGAAGCAGGAAAGTGTGACGAAACGTGCCAATCGTATCCGCCTATCCCGCTAAGTCTTTGATTTGGCTGACGGCAAACATTGCAAGACGTTACCGACACCTCTACATTCCTAACCACGTTAGGGGAGTTGCCTATCCCTCCTAAGCGAACCCATCAATGCCAAAGGAGTCATTGGGATGAAAAAGCTGAGCCTCATTGCCGCCGCCTTCGCACTGGCCGGTGCCAGTGCCTTCGCGGCCACCGCCACGGATTCGTTCAACGTGCAGATCAACTTCACGGGGACCTGCTCGGTCAAGACGGCCGCCAAGGATTTCTCCTTCACGTACACCGCCTTCGGCGCCGCGCAGAGCGACGTCGGCTCCACGGTGTTCGAGTGCAGCCGCGGCCTGACCCCGACGTTCTCGCTGAACGACAACGGCGGCACCATGACCGGCGGCAGCGGCGTCGCCCTGGCCGGCACCCTCAACGGTGAAGGCGTCATCTCCGGCGTGCTGTACACGATCACGGCTTCCCCGACCCGCACCCAGACGGGTACCGCGGCGGCGGCCGGCGCCGGCGGCACGGGCGGCACCATCGGCACGGCCGATGAGTACACCGTGGACCTGACGGTGGACATCCCCGGCCTGCAGGCGGGTTCGGGCACGGGCCCGACCACCGGCACGCACACCCGCGTCCTGACCATCACGTACTAAGGTGGAACCGGCAGCGGCCGCGGGCATCCCCCCGTTCGGCCGCCGCCCCGAAGGCTGCATCATGCCGTCCGTGTCTCCCGCCCTCCGCTGCAGCCGCATCCCCCGCCAGCACCTGCGCATGCTCGCGGTGCTGGCGCTGGCCCTCGCGGGCAGCTGGCCGGCCACGCGCGCCGGCCAGGCGGGCAGCCCGTTCAGCATCACCATCCACTACACGCCCGAGGGCACCGGCGTGTGCAGCGCGGGCAGCGGCAGCGGCGCTCCGCAGGTGACCTGCCGACCCGTCGTTCCCACGGTCACGTCGCCCACCGGAGGCAGCGCGGGCCCGGACCGCAAGGCCGCCGCGCTCGGTTACCGGCTGCCCGAGCAACCACTCAAGCTCGCCGGCGAAATGGTGGAACTGAACGACGAGAACCACTACGCGTGGGCGGACAACAACTACTTCGCGCTGGGCGAGTATTCCTCCCGCCTGGTCTCGGCCGGCGGGGTCGAATACGTCGAGATGACCGTCTCCTGGTGAGCTAAGCTGTCGAGCTGGTCCTCACCTGAGCCACGCGATGAAGCACTTCCTCCAAGCGGCCCTGCTCCTGGCAGCCGCCGCCGCCTGCAGCCTGCCCGCCGGCGCCGCCCAGTTCACGATCACCCCGGTGCGCATCTTCATGACGCCGCGCGACCGCGCGGTCGCGGTGACGGTGACCAACGACAGCGACCAGGAGGTGGTGATGCAGGCCGACCTGTACAGCTGGAAGCAGCGCGCGGACGGCTCGGACGAACTGGCACTGACGGAGGACCTGATCCTCACGCCCCCCATCCTCAAGCTGGCGCCGCGCGCGCGGCAGGTGGTGCGGCTGGCGCGCCTGACGCCGCCGCCCTCGGGCGTGCAGCAAACCTACCGCCTCATCATGCGCGAGGTCCCCGAGGCCCGCAGCGCGGACAAGCTGCAGCTGCAGGTGGCGCTGGCGTTCTCGCTGCCGGTCTTCATCAGCCCCCCGGGCGTCAAGCGCGACCTGCAGTGCGGGCTCGAGCGGGCGGCGCCGGACGCCGTGCGGGCGGTCTGCACCAACGCCGGCAACGCCTACGCGCAGATCCGCGCGCTGGAACTGCTGGACGCGCGGGGCGTCAAGATCGCCGCGCGCGAAACCGGCGGCTACCTGCTGCCTTCCGTGAAGCGCGCCTTCGAGCTGAAGGCGCCCGAAGGGAAGATCGCGGGCGGCGCCATGAAGCTGCAGGTGGCCCTGGACGACGGCACCCTGCAGGCCTTCGACGCAACCTTGCCTCAATGAATGCAGCAAGGGCATGCACGTTCCTGGCGGCTGTCCTGATGCAATCCTGGCTCGCCACGGGAGCACTCGCGCAGACGACGCGCCCTGACGCGCCCGCCGGCGCCATCGTCACCGACCGCATCGTCCCGCTGGAAGCGATCGTCAACGGCGAGCGCGCCGGGGGCTGGCCCTTCGTGGAGCGCCAGGGGGCGCTGTTCGTGGGTGCCGACGCGATCGAGGAGTGGCGCCTGCGCATGCCGGCCGACATCCAGCCGATCCGCGTGCGCAACGCCGACTTCTATCCGCTCGCCTCCTTTCCCGGCTACAGCGCCCGGGTGAACTACTCCACGCTGGTGGTGGACCTCACCTTCTCGCCCGACGCCTTCACCGGCACGCGGCTGGTGCTGGAGCGCGAGCTGCAGCGACCCAAGCCGAGCCCGGTGCTGCCCAGCCTGTTCCTCAACTACGACCTGAACTACCAGCGCTCGCAGGCCCGCGGGCTGGCCGCGACCACCGACCTCGGCGCCCTGCTGGAGCTCGGCGCGTCGAACGCGCTGGGCGTCTTCACCAGCAGCCACGTCGGGCGCAACCTGGCCGGCGGGATCCCGCACCAGCCGACGCAGTGGGTGCGCCTGGAATCGACCTTCACGCGCGACTTCCCGCAGCACAACCTGTCGCTGCGCCTGGGCGATGCCGGCACGCGCCACGGCCTGTGGGGACGCAGCGTCTATTTCGGCGGCGTGCAGCTGGGCACCAACTTCGCGCTCAGCCCCGGCTTCCTCACGCAGCCGCTGCCGCTGCTGTCCGGCATTTCCTCCGCGCCCTCGACCGTGGAGCTGTACGTCAACGACGTGCTGCGCAAGGTCTCGCAAGTCCCCACGGGTCCCTTCGTGGTGGACAACAACCTCGGCCTCACCGGCAGCGGCGAGGCGCGCCTGGTGGTGCGCGACGTGCTCGGGCGCGAAGTGGTGATCGTGCAGCCCTTCTTCACCAGCGTGCAGCTGCTCGCCCCCGGGCTGAACGACTGGAGCGTGGAAGCCGGCTACGTGCGGGAGAACCTGGGCCTGGAGAACGCCGCCTACGGCCAGCCCTTCGCCAGCGGCACCTGGCGCCGCGGCCTGAGCAACAGCTTCACCGCGGAGGGCCGCGCCGAGCTGACGCGTTCGCAACGCACCTTCGGCGCGGGCGGCATCGCGGCCCTGCCCGGCGACTTCCTGGTGCGCGGCGCCTTCGCCCGCAGCCAGCACGACCGCATCGGCGACGGCGCCTTCTTCCTGCTCGGCCTGGAGCGGCAGTGGGCGCACACGGCCCTCACCATGCAGCTGCTGGGTGCCTCGCGCGGTTACCGCGAGCTCGGCACCTCGGACCTGCAGCTGCCCAATCGCCGGCAGCTGGCGGCCAACCTCACCCACCACTGGGGCAACACCAGCCTGGGCATCGGCTTCGCGCGCATCGAGCGGCACGACGGGCCCTCGGTGACCACCGTGAGCCTCAATGCCGGCCAGTACTTCTCCAACGCCGCTTCAGTGAGCGCCAACGTGAGCCGCGTGCTCGGCCAGTCGGGGGGCACCTCCTTCGGCGTCACGCTGCAGCTGCCGCTGGACAAGCAGCGCTTCGCCTCCGCCGCCTTCAGCAGCCACGGCGGGGTGCAGGACGTGTACGCCACCGCCGCCCAGTTCGCCACCGAGGACAGCGCCCTGGGCTGGCGCGTGCTGGGTGGGCGCCTGAACGAGGAAGCGCACGCCGAAGCGGGCCTCGACTACAGCGGCCGCTACGGCCGCGTGTATTCCGACGTGAGCGCGGCACCCTCGCAGCACTCGCTGCGGCTGGGCGCTTCCGGCGGCATGGCGCTGGCGGCCAGCCGGATGTTCTTCACCCGCCGCCTCGACGAAAGCTTCGCGGTGGCGGAGCTCAAGGGCTACCCCGGCGTCGGCGTGGGCCTAGGCTCCAACACCGTCACCACGACCGATGCCTCGGGCATCGCGATCATTCCCTACCTGAGCCCCTACCAGAACAACCAGGTGCGGCTGAACGCGCAGGACCTGCCGGTCAGCGCGCAGCTCGACTCGATCGAACAGACCGTGGTGCCGTCCTGGCGCAGCGCGGTCAAGGTCGACTTTCCGGTGCGCGGCGGACGCGCGGCGCTGGTGAAGATCCACCAGGAGGACGGCGAACCGGTGCCGCCCGGCGCGGTCGTGCTGGTGCAGGGACAGCAGGAGGAGAACTTCGTCGGCCGCCGCGGCGAGGCCTTCCTCACCGGGCTGGAGCCGGCCAACGAACTGCAGGTGCGCTGGCGCGGCGGCGCCTGCAGCCTGGCGCTCGCCCTGCCCGCGGCCAACGACGAAATCCTGCGCATCGGCCCCGTCACTTGCAGGAGGAAGCGATGAGATCCTGTTGGATGCGGCTGCTGCTGGCCCTGGCGCTGCTGGCCGCGCTGCCCGCGGCCCGCGCCGCGATCACCTGCACCATCGCCGCGCCCGGCGCGTCGATCAACTACGTGAACGGCACCACCGCCACCGTGCAGACCTTCTTCACCGTCAGCTGCACGCGCACCAGCGCGAGCGACCCCACGAGCGTCAGCTACGACGTGCTCGCGGACAACGGCCTGAACGCCAACGGGCAGAACAACAACGCTGCGCTGGGCACCGCGCGGCTGCGGTACGACGTGTTCACCACCGCCTCCTGCGGCACCACCTGGAAGGGGAACCGGTCGATCAGCGACACGATCTCCTGGACCGGCGGCGCCACCGGCACCATCACGAAGCAGACCAACTTCTGGGTCTGCATCGTCGGCGCGCAGACCGCCACCACGGCCGGCACCTACACGGACACGGTGCGCATGGCCATGACCTACGGGGGCAACAACGGGCCCACCGTGTACGGCAACATCCCGGTGTCCATCTACGCGCCGGCGCTGTGCACGATGGTCACGCCGGCAGGCAACCTGAACCTGTCGTACGCCGCCTTCGGCCCGCAGGTGTCGCAAAGCACCAGCTTCGCCGTGACCTGCACCAGCGGCATGCCTTACACCATCGCCACAGACGTGACCGAAGCCGTGGTGACCGGCCTGCGCTACACGCTGTCGCTGAGCGCCACCGCCTCCAGCGGCACCGGCGCGCCGCAGACCCACGGCATCACCGCCACCATCCCGGCCGGCCAGGCGGGGACCTGCCCGACGGCGGTCTGCGTCGGCAGCAGGACGCATACGCTCACGATCACCTACTGAGGGCGCACCTCCATGGGGAGGTGGGCACGCTCGGCAATCTCAGGCGAGGGAGCGCGGGCTCAGACCGCGCCGGGCGGCAGCGGCGCGGCAGGGGGATTGTCGATGGTGGCCGGGCCTTCGCCGTACTGGTTGGGCCCCACGCTGGGCTGCACCATCCAGTAGATCAGGAGCAGCAGGCCCAGGAAGGGGATCAGCACCACCAGCTGGAACCAGCCGCTCTTGCCCGTGTCGTGCAGGCGGCGGGCGCCCACGGCCAGCGAGGGCAGCAGCAGCGCCAGGTTGGCCAGCATGCCCAGGGTGTGCAGGCGCAGCACGTTGAAGACGACGGCGACCAGCACGCAGGCCAGCACGAACCACCAGAACTCCGGGAGCCCGGCGCGCCCGTTGAAGTCGGCGTACTTGTCGCGCAGGCAGCGGATGACGGCTTGCTTGAAGTCCATGGGTCCCTTCTCCTCTATGTTGTGGCGCCCGCCATCATACGGAGGGGAGCTCGGAGCGCAAGCCCGGAGCGACCGTGCGTCGGCAGGCGCGCTACAGGGTGGCGTCCCAGTCGGCATGGTCGCGGACAAGCGCACGCAAACGCAGCAGCGCCTGCTTGTGGATCTGGGAGATGCGGCCCTTGGTGAGGTGCAGCATGGCTGCGATTTCGTCGAACGGCATCTCCTGCAAATAGTGATTCCGGATCACGGTCCTCTCCTGCGGCGACAGCGCGTCCACGGCATGCAGCAGGCGCTCGCGCGCCTGCTTCAGGGCGAGCCCCTGGTAGAAGGGTGCCGCCGCTGAGGCCTCCACGTTCTCGACCATCGCGGTCCCCTCGAGCATCCAGCACAGGGCAAGGCCGATGCCGACGTCGGACACGAAGCGCAGCAGCTGGTCCGGCTGCTGCGGCCCGGCGGCCCCGCTGCCGACCTGCGCCAGCGATTTCAGGTCCTGCAGGCGCTCGGCGCGAAGGCGTTGCCGTGCGGCGATCTGCTGCTGCTTCTCCGTCAGGCGCTCGAGGCCGTTGAGGATCGCGCCGTGCATGCGGCGCGCAGCGAAAGTGCGGAACTGCACGCCCCGCGCGGGATCGTAGCGGTCCAGCGCCTCTAGCAGCCCCAGGGAGGCGTATTGCAGGTAATCGCCAAACTCGATCTCGTCGTGGAAGCGCCGCGAATAATACGAAGCAGCCACCACTTTCGCGTA
>DASWUI010000310.1:0-2417 GCA_036401715.1 Ramlibacter sp.
GATGCTGCATACTGGATGCATGAACAGTATCGACCGCAGCACCTCCAATGAAGTGGAGGAGGTGCGCATCGCGCTTTCGGCGATCAAGGGGCGCGGAACGGCCACCCGTTTCCCGCACCGCTTCGAGCGCGACCTGCGCGAAAGCTTCGACGACGGCTGGGAGCGCAGCGAGGAAGAGTCGGCGGCGATCCCGCGCACCGAGGTGATCTGGGAGAACGCGCGCAGCATCATCGCCAGCAACGACTCGCCCGACATTCACTTCGGCAAGTCGATCAACCCCTACCGGGGCTGCGAGCACGGCTGCATCTACTGCTACGCGCGGCCGACGCACAGCTACCTGAACCTCTCGCCGGGGCTGGACTTCGAGACGAAGATCATCGCCAAGCGCAATGCGGTGGAACTGCTGCGCGAAGAGATGGGCCGCAGGTCCTACCGGCCGGAACTCATCGCGGTCGGCACCGCGACCGACTGCTACCAGCCGGTGGAGCGCGAGCTGCGGCTCACGCGCGGCGTGGTGGAAGTGATGCACGAGACCCGGCATCCGTTCGCGCTGGTCACCAAGTCGAGCGGCGTCGAGCGCGACCTGGACCTGATCGCACCGATGGCAGAAAAGGGCCTCGTGGCCGTTTACGTGACGATCACCACGCTGGATGCGGACCTGGCGCGCAAGCTGGAGCCGCGCGCCGCCGCGCCGCACCGGCGGCTGCGCGTGCTCAGGACGCTGGCCGAACACGGCGTGCCCTGCGGCGTGAGCCTGGCGCCGCAGATCCCCTTCCTCAACGACGACATGGAACAGGTGCTGGAAGCCGCCTGGGAGGCCGGCGCGCGCGAGGCCTTCTACCACGTGCTGCGGCTGCCCTGGGAGGTCGCGCCGCTGTTCCGGCAGTGGCTCGAGACGCACTACCCGCAGCGCGCCGGGCGCGTGATGCACCGCATCCAGGAAATGCGCGGCGGCAAGGACTACGACAGCGACTTCGCCACGCGCATGAAGGGTTCCGGCCCCTGGGCGGCGCTGTTGAAGCAGCGCTTCGGGAAGGCGGCCGCGCGGCTCGGGTTCAATGCCAAGAGGCTCGAGTTCCGCACCGACCTGTTCCGGCCGCCTGCGCCGCCGGGACAGGCCTGCCTGTTCTGAGTCAGCGCAGCAGGAAGAGACCGCAGCCGAACACGACCGCGGCGAGCATGGCCCCGGTGAGGTTCGACTGCAGCTGCCTGGGGCCCGGCATGCGCCGCACGGCGTGGTTCCACATCCAGACGATGGGGACCACGGCCAGCACCAGCACGAGCAGCAGCACGTCCCAGCGCATGAAGCTGGTCCACGCGGGCAGCAGCGTGCGGGGGGGACCCTGCCACAGGGTCTGCACCGGCAGCTGCTGGCTCCACAGGCCCGCGGCCACCAGCGCGCCGGCCACCAGGGCGAGGGTCACCGCCGGCTTGAGCGTGCGCCGCCAGCCCAGGAGGCTGAAGATGGCTCCGGCCGCGCCGCTGATCACGAGGGCGGAGGCCAGGGCCATGCGGGAGTCCAGCGTGCCGCCGAGCCAGCGCCAGACCGCGACGTTGGAAGCGATGCCGAGCCAGAGGCTCGCCCACAGCACCAGCATGGCGGGGTGCGTGGCGACGCGAGACTCGCCCGGCATGAGCAGGGTGGAGTAGCCGGTGGTCCGAAACAGCCGCAGCGCCATGGCGGCATTGTCGCCCGGGCGCTCGGCCTTGGCACCCTGCGCGTGGCGAAGGGGCATGCGGCTGTGCTATGGAAACGACAGCAGCGCCCCGCAGGAGTGCGCCGGTCCCCTTCCGTCATCCCCGCGGAGGCGGGGACCCCAGGCGTGAAGGCCGGCGCGCAGTGCCGCACCTGGAGGGAGCTTTGGATCCCCGCCTCCGCGGGGATGACGGGATGTGGTCTTCCCTGCGCCCACGCAAAGCGGCGCGGTCCTCAGGCGCTGAAGAACCCCTTCAGCTTGTCCGCCCAGGATTCCTCGTTCGGCGAGTGCTTGGCGCCGCCCTTCTTCAGGGACTCGTCGAGCTCGCGCAGCAGCTTGCGCTGGTGCTCGGTCAGCTTCACCGGCGTCTCCACCGCGATGTGGCAGTACAGGTCGCCGGCGACGCTGGAGCGCACGCCCTTGATGCCCTTGCCGCGCAGGCGGAACTGCTTGCCGGCCTGCGTGCCTTCGGGGATGTCGATGGCCGCCTTGCCGTCCAGCGTGGGCACCTCGATCTCGCCGCCCAGCGCCGCGCGGGCGATGCTCACCGGCACGACCACGTGCAGGTCGTCGCCGTCGCGTTCGAAGATCGCGTGCTTCTTCAGCCGGATCTCGATGAACAGGTCGCCCGGGGGGCCGCCGTTGGTGCCCGGCTCGCCGTTGCCGGCGCTGCGGATGCGCATGCCGTCGTCGATGCCCGCCGGGATGCGCACTTCCAGG
>DASWUI010000311.1:0-4419 GCA_036401715.1 Ramlibacter sp.
GGCTTGTCGAGCGCGACGGCATTGGAGATCGCGTCCTGCGAACTGTTGCGCCCGGTGCGGAAGATGTACTTGTTCCACTTCTCGCCTGTGATCGAATCAGCAACCGCAGGCTCGACCAGCAGGATCTTCTTGTATTCCTCGGCCACCGGCAGCATGGCCAGCGCCACGCCGGAAGAAGTGGGGCCGACCGCGATGTCGGCCTTGTCGTCGGAGTACGCGGTGGCGAGCAGGGACTTGCCCAGGTCGGGCTTGCCCTGGTCGTCCTTCTCGATCACGACGATCTTGCGGCCGTTGACGGTCATGGTGCCGCCGGTGGCGTACTCCAGGCCCATCATCAGCCCGGTCTGCGTCTGCTTGCCGTAGGCCTCGAGCGGGCCGGTGCGGCTGTAGACGTGGGCGATCCGGATTTCCTTCGCCTGCGACCAGGCCAGCGGGGTGGCCAGGGCGGACGCCGCGATGGCGGCGGCCGCGACCCAGATGCGTCGTTGCATGTCTTGTCTCCTGAACTTCGTTGGGATGAACCGGCGCGCTGTTGCACGGCCCGTGCCAGTTCGCAAGTGCTTGTTTTTGAAGGGGGTTTTCTAAGGCGATGGGGCGCAGTGTCTGATTGTCATACAGTCCGGATTGTCTGACGGCCAGACAACTGTATGAATTTCAGACAACCAGATCCAGGCGCTCATAGAGCTTGGCCCGCGAGATGCCCAGGAGCTTCGCCGCGGCCAGCTTGTTGCCGCCGGTGGCTTCCAGGGCGGCCTGGATCGCCTGCCGCTCGATCTCGGCGACCTGCTCCGCCAGGGGCCGCAGCGCGTGGTGCGCGGGCGCGGTGCTGCGCGGCGGAGGCGCGGGCGGGACCCGCTCGATGCCGGCTTCGCGCAGCACTTCGGCCAGCAGGCTCTCGGCGATGTGCTGCGAGTCGCTGCGCATGGCCGCCTGTTCCAGCACGTTGCGCAGTTCGCGGATGTTGCCGCGCCAGCGCTGCGAAGAAAGCATCGCGACGGCGTCGGCACTGAGCTCGAACGGGGCCGTGCCGTTGCGCATCGCGATGTCCTCCACCAGCACCTCCGCCAGCGCCGGGATGTCGCCGCGGCGCTCGCGCAGCGGCGGCACCTTGATGGGCAGCACGTTGAGCCGGTAGTAGAGGTCCTCGCGGAAGCGGCCCTCGCGCACGAGCGCCGCCAGGTCGCGCGACGTGGCCGCGATCACGCGCGCGTCGAAGGGCACGACCTTGTTGGAGCCCAGGGGCTCGATCTCGCCTTCCTGCAGGGCGCGCAGCAGCTTGGGCTGCAGCGCCAGCGGCATGTCGCCGATCTCGTCGAGGAACAACGTGCCGCCGTCGGCCAGCTTGAACTTGCCGTCGCGCCCCCTGCGGTCGGCGCCGGTGTAGGCCCCGGGCGCGACGCCGAAGAACTCGGCTTCCAGCAGCGTGTCGGGAATGGCTGCGATGTTCACGCTGACGAAAGGCCCGCGCGAACGCGCGGAAGCCGCGTGGATCGCGTGCGCGAGCAGTTCCTTGCCGGTGCCCGTCTCGCCCAGCAGCAGCACCGGGCTGGAGGACTGGGCCGCCTTGCGCGCCTGGCGCTTGACTTCCACCGCTGCGGCGCTGCTGCCCACGAAGCTGGCGAGGGTGTACTTGCTGCGCCGCTGGCTGGCGAGTTCGCGCCGCGCCTCGTCCAGGTCGCGCTGCAGGTTGGCGAACTTGTGGATCAGGGGCTGCAGCGTCGTCTCGGGATGGTCGAACAGGACGATGCCCAGGGCGCCGATCACCGTGCCGCTTTCATCGCGCAGCGGGATGCGGCTGACGCCGAAGGTGCCGGCCTTGTTGGACAGCAGGTCGATCAGGATCGGCTTGCCGGTCTCCAGCACGCGGTGCATCTGCGTGTTCTGCACGACCTCGGAAACGGGGTGCCCGACGAAGTCCTCCTCGCGCTGGAAGCCCAGGGCCGGGAGGTAGCGGCGGTACTGGTCGTTGATCCAGACCACGCGCGCGTTGCGGTCCACCAGCATCATGCCTTCGCTGGCATTGGCGAACAGGTCGAACATGGAGCGCGCCGCCAGCTCCAGGATGCGCTGGCCGTCCAGCGGCAGCGATGCGTCGGACTTCATGGGCTGGGATCGTAGCGCCCGGCCGCCCCCCTGCCCACCCATGTCATCCCGGGCTTGACCGCCCGTACGTCATCCCCGCGCAGGCGGGGACCCAAGGCTTCCCACCAGCGCCGCAGCGCGGCGCGTCCTTCGACGCCCTGGGTTCCCGCCTCCGCGGGAATGACGTGGCCTCAGGGCTCCACGCCCCCATGCGGCAGCACGACACCGCCATGCCGGCGCTGCTGCACCCGCTTGTAGATCCGCGGCAGCAGCAGCACCGCCAGGATCACCAGCAGCAGGAACAGCGACATGGGCCGCTGCACGAACACGACGAAGCTGCCCTCCCCGATGGACACGGCATTGCGCATCTGCGCTTCCGCCAGCGGCCCCAGGATCATCCCGACCACCACCGGCGCGGTCGGGAAGTCGAAGCGACGCATCAGCAGCCCCACCAGGCCGATCACCCACAGCAGGACGAGGTCGAAGGCGCTCTGGCGCATCCCGTACGCGCCCACGGTGGCGAAGATCAGGATGCCGGCGTAAAGCTGCGGCTTGGGGATCTTCAGCAGCTGCACCCACAGCTTCACCAGCGGCAGGTTCAGGATCAGCAGCATCACGTTGCCGATGTAGAGCGAGGCGATCAGCGCCCACACCAGCGCCGCGGACGTGGAGAACAGCTGCGGCCCCGGCTGGATGCCGTAGTTCTGGAAGGCACCCAGCAGGATGGCGGTGGTGTTGGAGGTCGGGATGCCCAGCGTCAGCAGGGGAATCAGCGCCGTCGTCACGGTCGCATTGTTCGCCGCCTCGGGGCCCGCCACGCCCTCGATCGCGCCGGAGGTGCCGAACTCCTTCTTGTCCTCGCCCTTGGCGAGCTTCTTCTCCACCGCGTAGCTCAGGTAGGTGGGGATCTCGGTGCCGCCCGCCGGGATGCAGCCGAAGGGCGCCCCGATGAAGGTGGCTCGGAACCAGGCGGGCACGGATCGCTTCCAGTCGCGCGCCGACATGTACACGCGGCTCATGCGGTTCTGCGTCTCCACCACCTTGCCCTCGAACAGCGCGAAGTACAGGATCTCCGCCACCGCGAACAGGCCCACGGCCACCAGCACGATCTCGATGCCGTCCAGCAGTTCCGGCACGCCGCCGGTGTAGCGCGCCTGCCCGGAGATCTGGTCCAGCCCGATCAGGCCCAGCGCCAGCCCGAGGAACAGCGAGGTCATGCCGCGCAGCGTGCTCTGCCCCAGCACCGCGCTCACCGTGGTGAAGGCCAGCACCATCAGCAGGAAGTACTCGGGGGGCCCCAGCTTCACCGCGAGCTCGGCCACCGTCGGCGCGAACATGGTGACGATCACCGTGGCGATCGTTCCCGCCACGAAGGAGCCGATGGCCGCCGTGGCCAGCGCGGCGCCCGCGCGGCCGCTCTTGGCCATCTTGTTGCCCTCCAGCGCGGTGACCATGCTGGAGGTCTCGCCCGGCGTGTTCAGCAGGATGGAGGTGGTGGAGCCGCCGTACATCGCGCCGTAGTAGATGCCCGCGAAGAAGATCATCGAGGCGGTGATGTCCACCTTGCCCGTGATCGGCAGCAGCATCGCCACCGCCACGGCCGGGCCGATGCCGGGCAGCACGCCGACGGCCGTGCCCAGCACGCAGCCGACGAAGGCCCAGACCAGGTTGATCGGGCTGATCGCGGTGGCGAAGCCCTGCAGCAGAGCCGAGAAGATATCCATGTCAGTCGTCCTTGCCCTGCATCGGGTGTCCTTCCAGTGCCACCGCGGAACCGGATTTGCCGGGCCGCGGGTGGCGCCCCCTCGAGGGGGAGGCGCCGCAGGCGCTTCGGGGGTGGGCCATCACCTCAGATCCAGCCGGTGCCCGTGAGGCCGGGGAGGTTGATGGCGAGGAACTTGGTGAACATCCAGTACACCGGCGCCGACAGCGCCAGGCCGGTGACCAGGTCCGCCGCCAGGCTGCGCGCGGTCGTGCCCTGCCCCTGCGCGCGGCGCAGGCCCTGCACCGCGAGCAGGTAGCAGGCCGTGCAGCTCAGGATGAAGCCGATCGTGGTGATCAGCGCGGCGTTCGCCAGCATGCCGGCGGAGACCCACACCAGCCCCGGCCACCAGCCGCGCTCGGCCCCCGAGGGCTCCTCCATGTCGCGGAAGCCGCCCGTGAACGCCTCGCGCAGGATCAGGATGCCGCACAGCGCCAGCACCGCCGCCACCACCCAGGGCAAGAAGTTCGGCCCGACGCCGCCGTAGCCCGCCTCGCCGGGAATCTTCAGCGCGCCCCCGGCCAGCCCCAGGCCGGTGAGCAGGACGAGTGCGCCCACCATGGCCTGCGGCGTGC
>DASWUI010000312.1:0-6895 GCA_036401715.1 Ramlibacter sp.
CCTGTGGCGGGGCCGCGGGCGGCACCGGCGGCCGCAGGCGATCGGCTTCGAGCAGCGCCAGCGCGGAAGGCTGTTCCGGGGCCGGCGCCGGGGCGGCCGGGGGAGCCTGCACCGGAGGCGGCGCGCTCGGGGTTGCCAGGATCTCCCGCGGGATCACCGGGGCAGGCGGCTTGCGCTGCACCAGGTGCTGGGGCTCCTGGCGCGGCATCAGCATGAGCATCGCGATCCCGGCCAGCGTGACGCCGAGGATCCAGGCCGCCCTCTTGCCCACCTGCAGGCGCGGTGCATGCGGCCTGCGGGGAATCACCGCGGGCATGTGGCTGGCCGGCTTGCCGGATACGGCGGGCCGCTGCTGCCGCAGCGCCGCCAGCTGTTCCTCGTACTCGCGCCGCAGCACGGGCGAGGAAAGCACCTCGTTGGCGCGATTCACCCGCACCGCGGCGTCCGGCGGCCAGGCGGCCGCGCCCGCCTCGGCGAAGTCGGGGTGGGTCAGGCGCATCAGGAGCCGATAGCGCTCCTTCAGGTCCGAAGGATCCGCGCCGGCGGGGTAGCCCATCACCGCGTAATGATCGGCGCCCGGATAGAGGAGGGCGGCCCGGATGAAGAACATGGCGGCGTCGCGCAGGTGGGCCGCATCGGCGCCGGCAGGCGTGCCGCGCCCGGCGGCCACCTGGAGGATCTCGCGGATCGAGGCGAACAACGTGGCCGGCTGCCGCAGCGTAAGCTGGTACTTGCCCGGCGCGCTGTAATAGTCGAGCAGGGCAGCGTGCAGTGTCGCGGCGGAGGGGCTGGTCGTCTCGGCGTCGTCCTTCATTGGACCTGGAGCCTACCGCGTCCGCGGCAGGGCGGCATTGGCGGTCGCCGGATCGGCACCGTAGCCGTAGTAGGACTCGTAGTCCTGCGGCAACGCGTGCTGCAGGGTCTGCGTGAGCACCACGCCCCTGGGAACGAGGCCGCCCTGGCGCAGGCGGCGCAGGGCGTTCTTGATCTGCGTCTTGCGGGTGCTGCTCGCCTGCACGACGAACAGGACGTTCTGCAGCTGGTTGCCCAGCACCACCGAGTCGGCCAGGCCCAGCATGGGAGGCGCGTCCACGATCACGTAGTCGATGCCCAGGGCCGAGGTGATGTTCAGCAGCAGCAGCAGCTTCGGGCCGGTGAGCAGGTCCACCGGGTTCGGCGGGATCGGCCCGGCGGTCAGCACCGACAGGTTGGGGATGGCCGTGGGGGTGATCATCTTGTCGCCGCGGTTGTCGCTCGACAGGAGGTTGGACAGGCCGAAGTCGTTCGGGATCCCCAGCAGCTTGTGGATGGTGGGGTTGCGCATGTCGCCGTCGATCAGCAGCACGCGCTGGCCCATCTGCGCGAAGTTGATCGCCAGCGCCAGCGAAGTGGTGCTCTTGCCTTCGTTGCGCGTCGTGCTGGTGATGACCAGCCGCTTGGGCGCGCCTTCCGCCGTGGAGAACTGCAGCGCGGTGCGCACCGAGCGGTAGGCTTCGGCGAGCGTGGAGCGTGGGTCCTCGTGCACTTCCAGCGCCACCGGCTTGCTGCCGGAGGAGCGCTTGCGATTGAGCTTGGGGATGATGCCCAGCAGCGGCAGCCCCAGCACGCGCTCCACTTCGTCCGGGTACTTGATGGAGTCGTCCATCACCTCCAGGGCGACCACGATGGCGGCGCCGAGCAGCACGCCGGCCACCAGCCCCACCAGCAGGTTGGCCAGCAGGTTCGGCTTGTACGGGAACAGCGAAGGCTCCGCCGCGTCCACCACCGACACGTTGTTGCTGACGATGTTGCCGGAGACGCCCAGCTCCTTGAAGCGCTGCAGCAGGCTGTCGTACAGCTGCCGGTTGGTGTCCACCTCGCGCTTGAGCAGGTTCATGTCGATGCCGTGCTCCTGCGTCGTCAGCACCTGCTTGCGGGTCTGGCTCACGCGCTCCTTGAGCAGTGCCTCCTGCTTGGCGACGGCATCGTAGTGCGCCTGCAGGCTGCCCGCCACGTTGTTGATCTCCTGCTTGATCTGCGCGTCGATCTCGGCGATCTGTGCCTGGATCTGCTGCATCTTCGGGAAGTCCGGCTTGTAGATGCGCAGGTTCTCCTGGTAGTCGATCTGCAGCTTGGCGCGGCGCTCCTTGTACGCCTGGATCGTCTTGTTCTCCACGACCGCGATCGAAGCCTCGGGATTGCGCTTCATCTCCGCCGCGATCGCTTCCGCCTTGATGCGGTCCTGCTCGGCCTTCGCCAGCGCGGAGGCGAAATCGGTGTAGGTCTGGTTGATCGCGCTGGTCTTGTCGTCCAGCGTCAGGATCTGGTTGGCCTGGGCATAGCTGTTGAGGCGCCGCTCCGACTCCTCCAGCTTCGCCTTCATCTGCTTGATCTGGTCCTCCAGGAAGCTCTTGGCATAGGAGGAGGCTTCGAGCCGGCGTTCCATGCCCATGGCGATGAATGCCTGCACGGTGGAGTTGGCGATGCGCGCGGCCAGCGCGGGATCGGTGTTGTCGACGTGCACCTTGACCAGCCGCGAGCTGCGCACCGGCTCGATCGTCAGGGAATGGAGGAACCTGCTGATGACGGCTTCGCGGCCCAGCACTTCCGCGTTGCGGACGCTCGGATTGGTCATCTTCTGGTAGCCGGTGATCAGGCGGTCCAGGTAGTCGCCCTTCTGCTCCTCTTCGGCATCGGCGCCGCCGGCACCGAGCTTGCGCGCCGCGTTCATGGTCAGGGGCGACTGGGCGACGGCGGTGGACTGGTCCAGCCGCAGTTCGTCGATCACGCGTTCGGCCAGCGACCGGCTCTTGAGGAGTTCCTGCTGCGTGCGCATGGACACCGCGTCGTCCCCGCCGAGGCGCTCCTGTTCGGGATCGTTCTCGAACCGGACCACCCGCGGCGTGGCGCGGTCGATCTGCAGGATCACCGTGGAACGGTAGATCGGCGTGCTCAGGAAGGTGCGGATGGCGGCGACCGCGCAGGCCAGCGCGATGACCAGCAGCAGCGTCCACTTGTGCTTGAGGACGATCCGGCCGATGTCCGTCAGCGTCAGGGAGTCGTCCCCGACCTGCTCTTCCTCGGCGCGCTGCTGCGCGGTCTGCACCTGGTAGGGCTGGCGCAGGGCGAGCTCGTTCGCCTGCGTCGGCGCGAAGCCCGATGTGTCGTCGCGGGAGAGTTCGGAAGCTGACATCGTTACGGCTCTTCTTTGATGTGGACATCCCGCGCCGTCCCTGGACGGCCGGGAGGCGGAGCTTACCGGCTAAAGACGGAGAACGGGTTCACGGAATCCAGCATGTCGCGGAAGATGGAGTCCTTCAGCAGGGCGCGGGCCGAGTCGCGCTGCACGACAATGAGGTCGTCGCCGCGGATGACCGGATCCGGGTCCTTCCCGGAACGGATGCGTTCGACGTCGAAGGTCGCCACCTGCCGCTCTCCCTTGTCCCCCTGCCGGAACAGCATCACCTGCTGCGAATTGGCGATCTGCCCGAAGCCGCCCGCCAGCGCGATCACCCGCAGCAGCGTCATCTGGCCCACCAGGGGGTAGATGCCGGGCTTGGCCACCGCGCCATCGACCGTGATGCGCTCGGTGGTGAATTCCTTGATGAACACGGACACCTGCGGGCTCTGCAGGTACTTGTCGCCGTACAAGGTGGCGATATGGGTCTCCACCTGCTGCTGCGTGAGGCCCGCGACCGTCACCTGCCCGATGAGCGGCATGGTGATGTAGCCGGCGGCATTGACGCGCACGGTCCGCTTGCCGTTTTCCAGGTTCAGGACTTCGATGTCGAGCAGGTCGTTGGGACCCACCCGGTATTCCTTGCCGATCGTATAGAGCGGATTGCCCTGCTGCGGGTTCTGCGAGGCCTTGGGATCGGACACGGGCGCGGCCGGGCGGAACACCCCGGTGTCCTGCGACGGCGGCAGGATGGAGGAAAAGCTCGGTGCCCCGTTCTGGGCAAAAGCCACTGTGCAAAAGAACAGTGTGGCCGCCGCGAACGCATAACGGTTGATGGTCGCAGACATACAGCCCCCAAAAAAGTCGATTCTATGGAAGTATCGGCGCCCTTCCGGTGTCGCGTCCTGCAAAGTTAGTGTTTATCCGCCTCGGTGGTAAACGAATCGGCGAAAAATTCCTCCGCAGGCAGGCCGCACCGCGCGGTGTACTCGGCCCGGGCGGAATCGACCACGACGGGCGCGCCGCAGGCATAGACCTGGTGGCCGGAAAGGTCCGGCTGATCCTCCATCACGGCTCTATGGACGAAGCCCGTTCGCCCGGTCCAGTTGTCGTCGGGCAATGCATTGGAAACGACCGGCACGTATTTCAGGTTCGGCATCTCGGCCAGCCGGTCGCGCACCCACGCATCCATGTAGAGGTCGCCGGGGCGGCGGCCGCCCCAGTACAGGGTGGCCGGACGCTGGATGCCCTTGAACTGCATGTGCTCGAGCAGCGCCTTGATCGGGGCGAAGCCGGTGCCCGATGCGAGCAGGATCATGGGCTTGTCGGAATCCTCGCGCAGGAAGAAGCTGCCGAAGGGGCCCTCCACGCGCAGGATCTCCTGTTCCTTCATGGCCGTGAACACGTGGTCCGTGAACTTGCCGCCGGGCATGTGCCGGATGTGGAGTTCGACCCCGGGGCCGTTGTGCGGCGCATTGGCCATGGAATAGCTGCGCCGCGCACCGTCGCGCAGGATGAATTCGATGTACTGGCCCGCGTGGTAGCGCAGCGTGTCGTTGGCCGGCAGCTGCAGCTTGACGATCATCACGTCGTGCGAGACCTTCTCGAGCGAGGACACCCGCGAGGGCATCTTGCGCACGGGAAACGCGCTCTCGTCGGTCACCTGGCGCGACTCCAGCACGACGTCGGTCTGCGGCACGGCGCAGCAGGTGAGGATCAGGCCGCTGGCTTCTTCTTCCGCGGACAGCGCCTTGCTCTGGTGCGTGCCGTGCACCACGGTGCCTTCGAGCTTGCGGCACTTGCACGAGCCGCAGGCGCCGTCCTTGCACCCGTAGGGCATGCCCACGCCCTGCCGGATCGCCGCCGCCAGGATCGCCTCCCCGCCCTCCGTGCTGAACGTGCGGCCGCTGGGCTGCACGATGATCTGGAAGGGGCCGGCGCTGGCGGGGGCGGCTGTCATGCTTTGGGTATCCTCACGGGCTCTTGTCGGTGTGCTTGGGACGCGATTTTGCCTTCAAACCAGAACCCCCTCGGCGCTTTGCCCGGCCGTTTCCGGCGCAGCCGCGTCCTGATCGTGGGCTGCGGCGACGTGGGCCTGCGCGTGGCGCGCGCGCTGCCCGCGCGCGTGCGGGTGTTCGCCCTGACCACGTCGGCCGCGCGCGCACCCGAGCTGCGCGCCCGCGGCATCACACCGCTCGTCGGCGACCTCGATGCCCCGCGCACGCTGGCGCGGCTGGCGGGCATCGCGGACCGCGTGGTGCACCTCGCGCCGCCCGCCGGCGATCCGCAGGAGCAGTGGTGGCGCGACCACCGCACGCATGCCTTGCTGCGCGTCCTGCGCCTGCGCACCGCGCCGCGCGCGCTGGCGTACGCGTCCACGACCGGCGTCTACGGGGATTGCGGCGGCGAGCGGGTGAGCGAAGCCCGGCCGGTCCTGCCCCGCACGCCGCGTGCCCAGCGCCGCGTGGATGCCGAGCGGCAGGTCCGCTTCTACGGCCGTGCGACCGGGGCGGCCGCCACCGTGCTGCGCATCCCCGGCATCTACGCACCGGACCGCCCCGGCGGCACGCCGCGCGACCGCCTGCTCAAGGGCACGCCCGTGCTGGAGCGCCAGGACGACGTCTACACCAACCACATCCACGCCGACGACCTCGCGCGCGCGGTGCTGGCCGCACTCTGGCGGGGGCGCCCGCAGCGCGTCTACAACGTGTGCGACGACACTGAGCTGCGCATGGGCGACTACTTCGACCTGGCCGCGGACCTCTATGGACTGCCGCGCCCGCCGCGCGTGCCGCGCACCACCGCGCAGGAGCAGCTGCCGCTGGTGCTCCTGAGCTTCATGAGCGAGTCGCGCCGCCTCGACAACGCGCGGCTGAAGAAGGAACTGCGCCTCAGGCTGCGCCACGCCACGGTGGAAAGCGGGCTGCGCGCCTGAGCGCGCCTTACTGCGCCAGCGATGCGGCCGGGGCCGCCGCCTGCACCCCCAGCTCGGTGCAGCGTTGCGTGAGCGCCTCGTGCAAGCGCAGGTGGCGCCGCGCGATCTCGTCTTCCTGGCCCGCCACCGGCGTGTTGCCCGCGAGCCGCTCGGCGCAGTTGTCGCGGCGCAGGTCGGGCCCCAGCGCGGCGAGATAGCGCTCCAGGCGCAGCAGGCTGCTGTCGCTCGCCCGGGCGGCGTACCTTTCCAGCTCCGCCTGCAGCTGCAGCCAGTGCTGCGCGGCGGGATCGCCGGCCAGGGCGGGGCTGCCGAGGGCCAGCAGGGACTTCGCCTGCTGCACCAGCAGGTCCAGCCGCGTGACCGTGCGCGAGAACGAGGGCGGGGCGGCGCCGGCTTCCGCGCCGAGCGCCTGCGCGAGCGGCAGGGCCTCGCCCTGCCACCACGAGAAGTTCGCCAGTTTCCCGTCCTGCAAGGGCAGCTGGTGCCAGGCCTCCTGCAGGACGGCCAGCCGCCGCAGCAGCTCGCCGTCGAGGGTGGCCACCAGCCGGTCGCCGTACCAGGCACCGCCGGTTTCCTTCAGCACGGCCTGCAGCGCCAGCACCTGCTCGCGCTGCTGCCGGAAGGCCGCCGCGTCCAGCGGCACCGCGGCATCCGCGGGCAGCGCGGCCTTCAGGGTGCGGAAAGCGCGCTGGTAGATCAGCTCGGACACGCGGCCGTCGATCACGCGCGCCACCACCGGCTGCGCGTGCCTGGGAAACACCGGCACGATCTCCCTGGCGGCCCTGGCCCTTTCCTCGGCGAGG
>DASWUI010000313.1:0-4288 GCA_036401715.1 Ramlibacter sp.
CAGCCACCTGGTGTCCTCGCATCATGTTGCGCGTGGCCTGCAGGTTGCCGAGGATCTCGAGCGCCTGTGCGTGGAAGGTTTCGCCGGCGGGCGTCAGCCGGGTCGGGTACGACGAACGATCGACCAGGTCGATGCCGGCCCAGGCTTCGAGCGCCTGGATGCGGCGCGAGAACGCCGGCTGCGTCACGTGCCGCAGCTGCGCGCTGCGGCTGAAGCTGCGGGTCTCGGCCAGGCTGACGAAGTCTTCCAGCCACTTGGTTTCCATGGCCGGGCATGATGCCACGGGCCCGGGGTTCCGCGCGGCACGGCGCTAGCGAAGCCGCGCAAGCCTGCGTGCATTCGCCGTGGCGCGCCTGTGCACCGGCGCGAGGCCGTGCGCGAGGATGTGGTGGGTGTCGATCATCGGCACGCGGGCGCCCTGCAGCGCCGCGATCCAGGACTTCTGCATCGCCTCCAGCATCGCCCAGCCCATGGCGAACCAGGACTGCCAGAAGGCGTGCACCTTCTCCTGCCCCATGGCGTGGAACTCGCGGCGATCGCGCGCGCCCGGGAAGGGGCCGGCCAGCGCCAGCCGGGTGAGCCGGTGCGCGACCACCTGCGGCACGGCGATCGCCAGTTCGGTGGCCTGGCGCGACAGGCGCCGGGACTTGCGCGCGGTGCGCGCCGTGCGTGCGGAGGGGCGGCGGGAGGGCATGCGCAGATTCTGCGGCGGGAGCGCCGCCTGGCCTGTCAGCCGGTTTCCCGAGGACTTCGCGTGCACCGGGCTCCCCGCCTTCGCGGGATGAGCAACTTCAGTCCCCGAAAGTCGTGAGATGCGCGCTCACCCGCCCGTCCTCGATCCGCAGCTCGGCGGCGGAGACCGGCAGCCTGAAGCGGCGCGGCCCGGCGCTGCCCGGATTGACGTAGAGCACGCCCGCGCGCTCTTCCACCATCGGCTTGTGCGAGTGACCGCAGACGACCACCCGCGCCTGCGGCGGCAGCACCAGTTCCTTCAGGTCGTGCACCACGTGGATGGCGATGCCGCCCAGCCGGACGGTCCGGGTTGCGTGCAGCCGCTGCGCCCAGGGCCCGCGGTCATTGTTGCCCTTCACCACCGTCAGGGGAGCGAGCTGCGCCAGGGCCTCCAGGACGGGCTCGCCGCAGATGTCGCCAGCGTGGATGATGTGGTCGCTGCCGCGCAGGTACTCCAGCACCTCGGGCCGCAGCAGGCCGTGGGTGTCGGAGACCAGCCCGACCCGCAGCGTGTCAGCCCTCGTCGGCCGCGAGGGCATGGGCGATCCGCCGGCGCGCCGCGGCCAGGCGTTCGGGGTGCGTCTTCTTCAGCCGTGCCAGCAGGGAGTCGATCTGCTCCAGGGCGTCGATCGCATCGTGCTCCTTCACCTGCTCGATGCGCAGCTGGATCTCGCGCAGGCGCTTCAGGGCCTTCTGCCCCTTGGCCGTCCCGGGCGGCGACTGCTCCGACAGGTCCACCAGCACCTCCGTGATCAGGCCCAGCTGGCGCCCGTAGGTGGCGACGTCGAAGGCCTTGCGCTCGATCTCGGCGTCGCCGGCGTCCGGGTCTATGCCGCCGAAGAACCAGCGCGTGTCGGGTTCGATGCGCTGGGCGACGCTGCCGCCGAAGGGCATGGTGAGCTGCGGCGCCCAGAAGAAGAACCAGGGGTTCATGGGAATCCTCCCTTGTCGATCCGCCTAGCTTACGCATTCCGGCGCGGCGCGCGGCAATGCCGCAGCGCGGCGCTCAGATCCAGCGGCGCACCCGCGCGGCGTAGGCGTCGAAGGCGGCGCCGAACTTCGCCCGCAGCACGCGCTCCTCGGGCTGGATCTGCAGCCGGTTGAGCGTGGGCACGAACAGCGGCACCAGCGCCGCGGCCGCGAGGTTGGACAGGTACACGGCCCAGGCCAGCAGCACGACGAGCATGCCCAGGTACATGGGGTTGCGGGTGAACGCATAGACGCCGGTGGACACCAGCGCGCTGGCGGCTTCCGGCTTCAACGGATTGAAGGTGGTGCGGTGCCGCCGGAAGGCGGCCAGTCCCGCCAGCGCCAGCAGCGCGCCCAGCCCGGCGAGAACCACGCTCACGGCGGGCCGTCCCGGCCAGTCCGCCGACAGCTGCGGCAGCAGGCGCGCGATGCCCCACATGGCCAGCGCGAAGGTGGCGTCGATGACCGGCGGCGGGATGCGGTGTTCCAGGGCCCGCATGTTCAGGCGTCCGGGATCAGGCGCTTGCCGAGCGCGATGACATCGTCCGGCGCGTAGCCCAGCGCACGGTAGAACGCGAGCACCTCCGCATTGCCGGTGCGCACCTGCAGGTTCACCTTGGGGCAGCCGGCCGCCTCCAGCAACTCCTCCACCCGGCGCACCAGCCGCGCACCGTGGCCCGAACGGCGGTGCCGGGGGTCGACCGCAAGGTAGTTCACCCAGCCGCGATGGCCCTCGTAGCCCGCCATCACGGAGGCGATCACGCGGCCGTCCACCTCTCCCACCAGGAACAGCTCGCGCTGCACCCGCAGCTTGCGCGCGATGTCCTTGTGCGGGTCGTTCCAGGGGCGCGTGAGGCCGCAGGCCTGCCACAGGGCCACGACCTGCTGCTCGTCCTGCTCGCGGAAGGGACGGATCTGCATCCGCCCAGCTTAGCGGATCGAGCCTGCGCGGCGCACTTCCATCAGGCCGTTCTGGGTGACGAACTCGTAGACCGCCGGATCGCGCGTGGCCATGTGCAGCAGGATCTTGGGCGCCTGCCACATCACCACCCGGTTGAGCAGCACGCCGGCGGCCACCAGCAGCGCGCCCGGCCAGGTGCGGCCGGTCAGCGCCAGCGCCAGCCCGACGCCGATGATGGGCATCACGAACACGATCAGCAGCAGGCGCTGGGCCACGTAGCGGCGCGCCAGCTTGGGATTGACGACGACGCGGAAGCGGCCCGCGGGCAGGCCCGCGCGGAACTCCTCGTGCCCGATGTATTCGGCGAACTCGCCGCCGTCGCTGGATGCACCCATCACATTCCGATCACGTCCGTGAAGCGCTCGCCCTCGGCGCTCTGCTGCAGGGCCCACATGTCCGCATAGCGGCCGCCCCTGGCCAGCAGCTGCTGGTGCGTGCCGCGCTCGATGATGCGCCCCAGCTCCATCACCAGGATCTCGTGGGCGTCGACCACCGTGGACAGCCGGTGGGCGATCACCAGCGTGGTCTTGTTCTGCGCCGCGCTCTTGAGCTCCGCCTGGATCGCGCGCTCGTTGGCGCTGTCCAGCGCCGAGGTGGCCTCGTCGAAGATCAGGATGGGCGGGTCCTTCAGCAGCGTGCGGGCGATCGCCACCCGCTGCTTCTCGCCGCCGGAGAGCTTCAGGCCCCGCTCGCCCACCATGGTCTGGTAGCCCCTGGGCGTCGACTCGATGAAGGCGTGGATGCGGGCCGCGCGGGCGGCCTCCTCGACCTGCGCGCGGGTGGCGCCAGGGCGGCCGTAGGCGATGTTGTATTCCACCGTGTCGTTGAACAGCACCGTGTCCTGCGGCACGATGCCGATCGCCTGCCGCACGCTGGACTGGGTGACGTCGCGCACGTCCTGGCCGCCGATGGTGATGCGGCCCTGCTGCACGTCGTAGAAGCGGTACAGCAGGCGCGCCAGGGTGGACTTGCCCGACCCGGAGGGGCCCACGACCGCGACGGTCCTGCCGGCCGGGATCTCGAAGCTCACGTCGTGCAGGATGGGGCGGGCCGGCTCGTAGGCGAAGTGCACGTGCTCGAAGCGCACCGTCCACTCGCGCGCCTGCAGCGGCTGCGCGCCGGGGCGGTCGGCGACCTCGCGCTCGCGCTCCATCAGGGTGAACATCTTGTCCAGGTCGGTCAGGCTCTGCTTGATCTCGCGGTACAGCACGCCCAGGAAGTTCAGCGGGATGTACAGCTGGATCATGAAGGCGTTGATCATCACCAGGTCGCCCAGGGTCATGCGCCCGTCCGCCACGCCCTGGGTGGCGCGCCAGAGCATCAGCACCAGCCCGGCGGCGATGATGAGCTGCTGGCCGGTGTTGAGCAGCGACAGCGTGGTCTGCGCCTTCAGGCGGGCGCGGCGCAGGCGCTCCAGGCTCTGGTCGTAGCGGCCGGCCTCGAACTCCTCGTTGTTGAAGTACTTGACCGTCTCGTAGTTCAGCAGGGAATCCACCGCCTTGGTATGGGCGGCCGAATCGAACTCGTTGGCCTCGCGGCGGAACTGCGTGCGCCACTCGGTCACCACCACCGTGAAGACGATGTACAGCACCAGCGCGGCGATCGTGATCCAGGCGAACCAGGCGT
>DASWUI010000314.1:0-4855 GCA_036401715.1 Ramlibacter sp.
AGCTACGTCGAAGGGGACGTGGCGCTCGCCCGCGCGTGGTACGGCGCGCGCGGCGGCTACCGCGAGTGCCTCCTGTACCCGAGCAACCTGTTCAAGGAGGTGCCGCCCGGCGGCGGCCGCGACGGCTTGCTGAACGTGCAGGTGGGCAACTCCGCGGACCCGGGCAACGGGCACTTCGAGATGCTGGAGCTGCTGGCGGCCAGCCCCCGGGCGGGCGGGATGCGCATCTACGCCCCGCTGTCCTACGGGGACCCCGCGCACGCGCGCGCCGTCGCCGAGCGGGGGCAGGCGCTGTTCGGGGACCGCTTCGTGGCCATGCTCGATTTCATGCCGCTGCCCGCCTACGTGGCCTGGCTCGGGTCGATCGACATCGCGCTGTTCAACCACCAGCGGCAGCAGGGCATGGGCAATGCCATCACGCTGCTGGGCATGGGCAAGAAGGTCCACCTGCGCACGGACGTGAGCCAGTGGGAGATGTTCCGCCGCCTCGGCCTGGCGGTCTTCCCCCTGGACGCCTTCGTGCCGGAACGCCTGTCGCCGCAGGAGGCGGCCCGCAACAGGGAGATCGTCCGGCGCGAGTTCAGCGAGGAGAGGCTGCAGGAGCAGCTCTCGCGCATCTTCGAGGAGTGAGGGGCATGCAGATCCCGTTCAACAAGCCCTACATGACGGGCAAGGAGCTGTCGAACATCGCGGCGGCCCACCATGCCGGCCACCTCGCCGGCGACGGCCGGTTCACCCGGCAGTGCTCGCAATGGCTGGAGCAGCGCACCGGCGCGCGCGGCGCCCTGCTCACGCACTCGTGCACCGCGGCGCTGGAGATGGCGGCGATGCTCTCGGGTGTGGGCCCCGGCGACGAGGTGATCATGCCCTCGTACACCTTCGTGTCCACCGCCAACGCCTTCGTGCTGCGCGGGGCCACGCCGGTGTTCGTGGACGTCCGCCCCGACACGCTGAACCTCGACGAGGCGAAGGTGGAAGCGGCGATCACGCCGCGCACGCGCGCCATCGTGCCCGTGCACTACGCGGGCGTCGGCGCCGAGATGGACGCGCTGGCCGACATCGCCGCGCGCCACCGCCTGCTGGTGATCGAGGATGCCGCCCAGGGCGTGATGGCCAGCTACAAGGGCCGGCCGCTGGGCGCGATCGGCGACCTCGGCACGTTCTCCTTCCACGAGACCAAGAACATCATCTCCGGCGAGGGCGGCGCGCTGCTGGTCAACGACGCGCGCTTCCTGGAGCGCGCCGAGATCGTGCGCGAGAAGGGCACCAACCGCTCGCGGTTCTTCCGCGGGCAGGTGGACAAGTACACGTGGGTGGACATCGGCTCGTCCTACCTGCCCGGCGAGATCATCGCGGCCTTCCTGTGGGCGCAGATGGAGGAAGCGGATGCCATCACCGCCCGGCGGCTGCGGCTCTGGGACACCTACCATGCGGCCTTCGCGGAGGCGGAGCGGGCGGGGCGGCTGCGCCGGCCGATCGTGCCCGCGCACTGCACGCACAACGCGCACATGTACTACCTGCTGCTGCCCAGCCTGGACAAGCGCACCCGCTTCATCGAGCGGCTGAAGCAGGAGCAGATCCTGTGCGTCTTCCACTACGTGCCGCTGCACAGCGCGCCCGCGGGCCTGCAGCACGGGCGCGCCCACGGCAGCCTGGAAGTGACCGACGACGTGGCCGGCCGGCTGGTGCGCCTGCCCCTGTGGCTGGGCCTGGAGGAAGCGCAGCAGTCCGTGATCCGGCACGTGCTGGAGGCCCTCTGATGCGCGGCGCCCCGGCCGAATGAACCTGCGGGGCCCCACGCTGCACGGCATCCGCTGGACGGCCGTCGAGAACGTGCTGAACGTCCTGTTCGGCATCGCGACGCTCGCGATCCTGGCGCGCCTGCTGCAGCCGCAGCACTTCGGCCTGATGGCGGTGGTGGCGGTGATCGTGGGCCTGTCGATGGTCTTCGCGGACCTGGGGATCAGCAATGCCGTGATCCACCGGCAGGACGTGGACGAGGCGCAACTGAGCACGCTGTACTGGCTGAACGTGCTCGGGGGCGTCGCCATCTACCTGGTGCTCCTGGCGCTGGCGGTGCCCCTGGCCCGCTTCTACGGCGAGCCGGAACTGGTGCCCCTGGTCGCGATCGCCGGCCTGGCCACCGTGGTGCAGTCGCTCGGGCAGCAGTACAACGTGCTGCTGCGCAAGGAACTGCACTTCGGGCTGCTGGCCCGCATCGGCATCGCCAGCCGCTTCCTCGCGCTGGTCTCCGCGGTGGGCCTGGCGCTCGCGGACTTCGGCGTGTACGCGCTGGTCGGCTCCAGCCTGGCGGGCACCTGCCTGGCGACGGTGCTCACGGTCGCCGCCGGCTGGCGCCTGCACCGGCCCAGGCTGCAGTTCCAGCCCGCCCGCGTGCGCCACTTCCTCGGCTTCGGCGCCTACCAGGTCGGCGAAGGCAGCATCGCCTACCTCACGGCCAACCTGGACAGCCTGCTGATCGGGCGGCTGGCCGGCGCGGAGGCCCTGGGCCTCTATTCCGTGGCCAAGCAGTTCGTCACGTACCCGGCCCAGGTGGTGAACCCCGTCGTCACGCGCGTGGCGATGCCCGTCATGGCGCGGTTGCAGGACGACATTCCGCGGCTGCGGGCCATGTACCTGCAGGCGATCGGGCACCTGTCGTCGCTGAATTTCCCGATCTACGCGGCCATCGCGGTGTTCGCGGCCGAGATCACGGCGCTGCTGTTCGGGCCGCGCTGGGAGGCGGCCGTGCCGCTGATGCGCATCCTGGCGATCCA
The DNA here is from genome assembly GCA_036401715.1 of Ramlibacter sp. GTDB lineage: Bacteria > Pseudomonadota > Gammaproteobacteria > Burkholderiales > Burkholderiaceae_C > Ramlibacter. The sequence continues at coordinate 2,778 of DASWUI010000314.1, forward strand.
CGCCGCCCTGCGCTCCGTGGGCACGCCGGTGGGATCGCTGATCCTCGCGCGCGGCCGCGCGCGGCTGGCGTTCTGGTGGAACGCCAGCCTGGTGTTCCTGACCGCGGCGGCCATGCTGGCCGGCGCGATGTACGGGCCGGCGGGCGTCGCCTGGGCGTTGCTGCTGCTGCAGGTGGCCCTGCAGGTGCCGAACTGGCGCCTGCTGGTGCGGCCCCTGTGCGGCGCGGGCTGGGGCGAGTACGCGGCCGCGATCCTGCGGCCCGCCGCAGCCGCGGCCATGGGCGCGCTGGCCGGCGGGGCCGTGGCGCTCGCCTTCCCCGGGGACCTCACGCGCCTGGCCGCCGGCCTGGCCGTGAGTGCGCTGGTGACGCTGCTGGCCTATCTCGCGTGGAACCGCGGCTTCCTCGATGCGCTGCGGGCCGTGGTGCTCGCGCGCAACGCGTAGGAGAGGTCGGGCGGGTTTCCCGGGCCGCTGCCGGGTGGGTGACAGGCCCTGTTGCAATCCCGGGGGCCGGCCGGGCTACCATCCCCCCATGAGCAGCATTACCCCCGTCATCCTCTGCGGCGGCTCCGGCACCCGCCTGTGGCCGCTGAGCCGCAAGAGCTTCCCCAAGCAGTTCGTCCCCCTGATCGGCAACAAGAGCCTGCTGCAGCTGACGCTGGAGCGGGTGGCGGGACTGGGCGCGCGGGTCCTGACGGTGGCCGCCGAAGAACATCGCTTCCTGGTCGCCGACAACCTGCGCCTGGCCCGGCTGCAAGGCACGGTGGTCCTGGAGCCGGTGGCACGCAACACCGCGGCCGCCATGGCGCTGGCCGCCCTGCATGCCGCGCCGGACGAATTCCTGCTGTTCTGCCCGGCCGACCACCACATCCCCGACGCGACCGCCTTCGCCCGCACGATGAAGGAAGGCCTGACGGCCGCCGGCAACGGGATGATCGTCACCTTCGGCGTGGTGCCCAGCTTCCCGAGCACCGCCTACGGCTACATCCGCCAGGGCGCGCTGCGCCCGGACGGCAGCATGCAGGTGGCGCAGTTCATCGAGAAGCCGGACGCGCCGCGCGCGCAGCAGCTGCTGCTGCAGGGCGACGTGCTGTGGAACGCCGGCATCTTCCTGGCGCAGGCGCGCTTCCTGGTCGAGGCGCTGGAGCAGCACGCGCCCGACATCCTGCAGTCCTGCCGCACCGCGATGGCGGCGGCGCGCACCGAGGAGCCGGGGACGGCCGCCCCGGGCGTGACCTTCGTGCGCCCGGAGCGCGCGGCCTTCGAGGCCTGCCGCTCGCAGAGCATCGACTATGCGGTGATGGAGAAGCATGCGGACGTGGCGGTGCTGCCCTTCCGCGGCCAGTGGAGCGACGTCGGCAGCTGGAACGCCGTCGCCGACCTCGCCCCGGCCGACGCGCAGGACAACCGCATCCAGGGCCAGGGCTGGGCGCACAAGGCCCGCAACACCTTCATCCACGCGCCGCACCGGCCGGTGGTGGCGCTGGGCACGCAGGACCTGCTGATCATCGACACGCCCGACGCGGTGCTGGTGGCGCAGCGCGACTGCGCCGAGCAGGTGAAGGACGTGGTCGCCCTGCTCGAACAGGGCAATGCGGCGCAGGCGGCGTTCCACCGCAAGGTGGTGCGTCCCTGGGGCTGGTACGACAGCGTGGACGCGGGCGAGCGCTTCCAGGTCAAGCGCATCGGCGTGAAGCCGGGTGCGTCGCTGAGCCTGCAGAAGCATCATCACCGCGCCGAGCACTGGGTGGTGGTGCGCGGCACGGCGGAAGTCACGCGCGGCAGCGAGACTTTCCTCCTGAGCGAAAACGAGTCGACCTACATCCCGATCGGGGAGGTGCACCGGCTGCGCAACCCCGGGAAGATGGAGCTGGAGATGATCGAGGTGCAGTCGGGGGCGTATCTCGGGGAAGATGACATCGTGAGGCTGGAGGATACGTACGGGAGGGCGTGAGCCTTTCCTGCGACCCCGCGGCTCCCTGTCATCCCCGGGGCTGCCGTCATCCCAGCGGCCCCGTCATCCCCACGGCCGCGTCATCCCCACGGCCGCGTCATCCCCACGGCCGCGTCATCCCCA
>DASWUI010000315.1:0-1773 GCA_036401715.1 Ramlibacter sp.
GGAAGCCGTCGCGCGGCTGCAGCTCGCGCGTGTGCCGCCGCACCAGCCAGCCCAGGAGCCAGCCGCCCAGCAGCGTCGCCCCGAAGCCGGTGGCCCACACCCGCACGTGCGTGCCCTCGCCCGCACCCGCCGACCACAGCAGCGGCACGAGGTAGGCCACGGAGAAGCCCATGAGCACGCGGGCGAGCACCGCCAGGACGGGTTGCAGGCTGTCCATCTAGAGGAAGGTCGCGCTCACCTGGAACAGCCGCTCGACCTCGCGCACCTGCCGCTTGTGCGGGATGAACATGACGAGCCGGTCGTCGCGCTCGATGACCGTGTCGTGGTGCGGCATCAGTACCTTGCGTTCACCGGCGTCGCCCCGCACGATCGCGCCGATGGTGACGCCGGCCGGCAGCGCGAGCTGCCCCACCTGGCGCCCCACCAGCTTCGACGTGCGCGCATCGCCGCGGGCCACGCCTTCCAGCGCCTCGGCCGCGCCGCGCCGCAGGCTGTGCACCGCCACGACGTCGCCGCGCCGCACGTGCGCCAGCAGCTCGCCGATGACGGTGTGCGCGGGGGACAGGGCGATGTCGATGGTGCTGCCCTGGATCAGGTCGCCGTAGGCGCGGCGATTGATCAGCGCCAGCACCCGCTTGGCTCCCAGCCGCTTGGCGAGCATGGCGGCCAGGATGTTGTCCTCGTCGTCGCTGGTGAGCGAGAGGAACATGTCCATGTCGTCGACGTTCTCGTCGGCCAGCAGTTCCTCGTCGGTGCAGTCGCCCTCCAGCACCAGCATGCTGCTGGGGAGCTGGCTGGCGAGGTATTCGCAGCGCTTGAGCTCGCGCTCGATCACCTTCACGTCGTAGCGGCCCGCCAGGCGGCGCGCCAGGCGCAGCCCCACCTTGCCGCCGCCGGCGATCATGAGCCGCCGCACCGGCGCGTCCGATGGGTGCATGGCGCGCAGCACCGGACGGATCTTCTCGGCGTCGGCCAGCAGGAAGATCTCGTCGCCGGCGACGATGCGGGTGTCGCCCTCGCAGGTGATCAGCCGCTCCTCGCGGTAGAGCGCCACCAGGCGCATCGGCGCGTCGGGAAAGAGCTTGCGCAGCTCGGCGATGGTGTGGTTCACCACCGGGCTGCCCTGGGCGGCGCGCACCGCGATCAGCAGCGCGCGGCCGCCGGAGAACTCCAGCACCTGCAGCGCCTCGGGGTAGTCGATCAGCTTCTGCACGTACTTCACCAGCGACTCTTCCGGGCAGATCACGTGGTCCACCGAGAAGCCTTCCTTGCCCAGGAGCGGGTCGCCCTCCCGGAACTCGGCGCCGCGCAGCCGGGCGATGGTCGAGGGGATCTGGAACACGTCGTGCGCGATCTTGCAGGCCACGAGGTTGGTCTCGTCCAGCGAGGCACAGGCGATCAGCATGTCGGCGTCCTGCGCGCCCGCGCGCCGCATGACTTCGGCGTGGATGCCGTTGCCCGGCACGCCGCGCAGGTCGAGGCGCTCCTCCAGCCCCCGCAGCCGCTGCGGGTCCGGGTCGATCACGGTGATGTCGTTGCGTTCGGAGACCAGGCTCTCGGCGACGCTTTCGCCGACGCGGCCGGCCCCGAGGATGATGATTCGCATGCTGCACGCGCCTTGCCCGACAGCCGGGCTGCGGCGCGCCGCCATCATAGCGAGCACGCGCCGGCTTGCGGCCCCGCTGGTCTAGGCCAGCGCGCGCTGGATCAGGATCTTCTGCACGTCCGAGGTGCCTTCGTAGATCTGGCACACCCGCACGTCGCGCCAGATCC
>DASWUI010000316.1:0-2657 GCA_036401715.1 Ramlibacter sp.
GCAGGGCGAAGAACAGCACCGCCAGCGTGCGTTCCACGAGGTCCGCCGTGATGGAGGCATTGGGCCGCGTGAAGCGCAGGAAGTAGAACAGGACGTAGGTGACCGCGCCCAGGATGCCGATGGTCTTCAGCCGCGAAGGGCCGTAGGCGTGGTAGTCCTCGTAATAGGCGTACAGCCGCCGCGCGAACTTCAGCATGGCAGCGCCTCCGTCCCCTGGCGCACGGCCAGGACGCGGGCCACCGTGGCCTTTTCCTCGTCGCTGGAGGCCAGCGCGCGCAGGATGTCCGGCACGTGGCCGTGGATCAGGGAGTAGCTGCCCTGGGCGTCCTCGCAGGCGTCCTTCACGAGGACGGAAAAGCCGAACCGGCGGTACAGGCGGCTGAGCACCGGGGTGCAGGAGGCGAGAAGGTTGTCCACGCGATGTTCGTCGAGCACGTCCACGAAGGAGAGGAAGAGGAGCCGCTTGAGGGAATCGAAGCCGCTGCGGTATTGCGGGGCCAGCACGAGCCGGCCGACCTCCCAGCTCTGCTCCAGCAACTCGTCAGGAATGCCGTGCTGGCGCACCAGCTTGTCGCAGGGCGCCAGCCCCCGGTTCATCGGCAGGTAGCGGATCGTGCCGATGTACTCGCCGTAGCGGGTGAAGGCGCCGACGAAGCCCGACTCGTCTCTTTTTTTTCGCGGGTGTGGAAGCCGGGATCGTCCACCGCGGACGCCGGCAGCGCGATCTGTTCTCGCAGGTGCAGGACGCGGGCGATCTCGCGCGCGCCGCGCAGCCGCGTGAAGCCCACCTCGTGGGGCTGCAGCTCGGTCGGCGGCGGTGGCTCGTACCTGGTGTATTCGTCCGCCGCGGCCAGCGAAGGCTGCGAAGGAAGTGCAAAGGACTGCTCCAGGCGCGAGAAATCGCTCATCGTTTCCTCCCTCTGATCTGCCGGCGGATTTGAAGCTCGGCGGGACGATTATGAAATCCGCCCCCCGAGCGGAACAGTAAGCCATTCCCCTAAGCGCCACCGGACATGGCCCCCGGCGGGACAATGGGAGCTCGCCCCGAGCGCTTGCCCCAGAATACGGGGCGCGCCGGCCCCGCGACCACCACCACGCTGCCCTGCATGAACAAGGACTTCCCGATCCGCAAGACCGATGCCGAATGGAAGGCGCTCCTGGCCGAAAAGGGCGCCGAAGCCGGCGCCTTCGAGGTCACCCGCCACGCGGCGACCGAGCGCCCCTTCAGCGGCAGGTACGAGCGCGTCTGGGCGGACGGCAGCTACCACTGCATCTGCTGCGGCGCCAGGCTGTTCGACTCCGGCACCAAGTTCGACGCCGGCTGCGGCTGGCCCAGCTTCTCGCAGGCGGTGCCCGGCGCCATCCGGGAGGTCCGCGACACCAGCCACGGCATGGTGCGGACCGAAACCGTGTGTGCACAATGCGGCGCGCACCTGGGCCACGTGTTCCCGGACGGTCCGGGCCCCGAAGGGCTGCGCTACTGCATGAACTCCGCCTCGCTGGACTTCCAGCCGGAAGGCAAGAAAGACCGATGAAACTCCTGCTCGACTTCTTCCCCATCGTCCTGTTCTTCGCGGCCTTCAAGGTCTGGGACATCTACGTCGCGACCGGGGTGGCGATCGCCGCCACCATCGCCCAGATCGGCTGGCTGAAGTACTCGACCGGCAAGGTGGAGCCGATGCAATGGCTGAGCCTGGGCATCATCATCGTCTTCGGCGGGGCGACCATCCTCGCCCACGACGAGACCTTCATCAAGTGGAAGCCCACGGTGCTGTACTGGCTGATGGGGGGCGCGCTGGCCGCCGGCCTTCTGTTCTTCCGCAAGAACCTGCTGAAGTCCCTGATGGGCGCCCAGCTCGAGCTGCCCGACCCCGCCTGGCGGGCCATGAACTGGAGCTGGATCGCCTTCTTCGCCGTCATGGGCGTGCTGAACCTCTGGGTGGCGTTCAACTACGACACCAACACCTGGGTGAACTTCAAGCTCTTCGGCGGGCTGGGCCTGATGGCGGTGTTCGTCGTGGCCCAGGCGCTGTACCTGAGCCGCTACATGAAGGACACCAAGGAAGCCGGAGCACCGGACGCGTGAGCACCGGCACCGGGATCACCGCCGAGGCCCTGCGGCAGCGCCTGCAGGAACGTTTGTCGCCCACGCAGGTCGAAGTGCTGGACGAAAGCGCGGCGCACCTCGGTCACGCGGGGCAGGACGGCACCGGCGCCGGCACCCATTTCCGGGTGCGGATCGCCTCGCCCCTGTTCGCCGGCAAGCCCAAGGTAGCTCGACATCGGCTTGTGTATGATGCCCTGCGCGACTTCATCGAACGCGACCGCGGCGTGCACGCCCTGGCGATCGAGACGCTCTGAACACTGATTCCGCTCCCAAGGGAAACCCCATGAAGAAAGTCCTCCTGACCGCGGTCGCCGCGGCCATCCTCGGCCTCGCCCTGCCCGTCGCCGCGCAGAACCTCGCCATCGTCAACGGCAAGCCCGTCCCCAAGGCCCGCGTCGACATGCTGTCGAACCAGCTCGCCAAGGCCGGCCGCCCGGTGTCGCCGCAGATGGCCGACCAGCTGAAGGACGAAGTCATCGCCCGCGAGATCTTCATGCAGGAGGCGCAGAAGCGCGGCCTGGACGCCACCGACGACTACAAGGCGCAGATG
>DASWUI010000317.1:0-2775 GCA_036401715.1 Ramlibacter sp.
GGGGTGGCGGCAAGCGGCACATGGCTTTCGCCGGTGAGCAGGCCGGAGGTCGGGTCGAAACCGATCCAGCCGGCGCCGGGAATATAGACCTCGCACCAGGCGTGCAGGTCGGTGAAGTCGATCGCCGTTCCAGGCGGTCCGTCGAGCGAGACGAGATCGGGCTTGAGCCGGATCAAATAGCCGGAGACGAAGCGCGCGGCGACGCCCAGATTGCGCAGGATCTGCACCAGCAGCCAGCCGGAGTCGCGGCAGGAGCCGCTGGCCAGCTTCAGCGTCTCCTCCGGCGTCTGCACGCCGGGCTCCATGCGGATCAGGTACCTGACGTCCCGCTGCAACTGCTGGTTCAGGGACACGAGGAAGTCGGTCGTGGGGCGGGGCCGCCGGTCGATCTTCTCCAGGTACTGCTGCACCAGCGGGGTGAGCGGTTCGCAATGCAGGTAGGGGACCAGCTCCTCGGCCACCTGCGGTTCGTACTTGAACGGGAACTTCTCCGCGCTCGGTTCCAGGAAGAAGTCGAAGGGGTTGTAGACCGCCATCTCGACCACGAGGTCGACGGTGACCTTGAACTCGGTGGTCTTGTCCGGGAACACCAGGCGCGCCTGGAAATTCGCGAAGGGATCCTGCTGCCAGTTGATGAAGTGCTTCGCGGGTTCGATGCGCAGCGAGTAGGAGACGACCTTGCTGCGCGAGTGGGGCGCCGGCCGCAGCCGCACCACCTGCGGTCCCAGGTTCACCGGCCGGTCGTATCTGTAGTGGGTGACGTGGTTCAGCGCGGCGTGGATGGACATTTGCCAGTCATCCTAGCAACGAGCACGCCCGCGATGGGCCGATGCCACGGATTGCGCGCCCGCCGACCCGCCCGTCGGCACCGCCAACCGGCTGGCGGCTCGCGCATGCCGCCGGTCCCCGGGTCTGTAACAGTGCTGCTACGCCGGATGAGCTGCATCGAAGAGACGTCGCGAACACGTGACAAAGTAGCAGTCGCGTTCTTGTGACGAAATGTAGATGCCGGTAGCATGTAACGAAATGCGACAACCTGTCGAAGCCCGCTCTCCCGCCGAGGTGCCCCAGGCACCGCGGATGGGCGACTTCGCGCCGTCGTCGCAGCTGAGCTCGACGATGGGCGATGCCAGCATGCTGGACGGGCAGACCGTCGCCACCTTCGTCTACGCACGCCTGCACAACTTCTCGGCCGTCTGCAACGCGCTCGGGCCGGACGAGGCCGCTTCCTTCGTCAACGAGGTGCGGCGCCTGCTCACCGAGCCCATCATGAAGCTCGGCGGGGAGGTGGCGCAGCGCCGTCCCGATTCCATCCTGGCTGTCTTCAGCAACAAGCCGGACGACAAGAAGCCGAACCATGCGCAGCGGGGCCTGCACGCGGCCATCCTGCTGGTGCACGAGGCCGTGCAGCTCGCCCAGCTGGTGGCGACCCGGCCGCAGCTGGCCAGCCTGCCCCTGCTGAGCCTGGCCGCCGGCGTGCACCTGGGACAGGCGGAGCTGTCGCGGCGCACCACCGGCGGCAACACCAAGGTGCATGCCGCCGGCGATGCCGTGGAAGTCGCCCGGCTGCTGGAAGTGACGGCCATGGACCTGAACTGGAGCGTGGCCACGTCCTCCGGCACGCGCCTGGCCTCGGCCGGCCGCGCGGAAGGCGGCCGCATCGGCTCCGTGGGCCTGCCGGACAACAGTTTCATCGACATCGTCGAAGTCACCGGCCTGGTGCCGCGCAAGGGCTCCAACACGCCGCCGCGCGTGTTCGAGATGCTGCGCGAGTCGCTGGCCACCAACACCCAGGCCCGCAAGCGCGCCGGCGCCGCCGCGCCCGCGGTGAACGCCGCGCCGATGTCGGGCGCCCAGTTCCTGATCGAGGGCTACCGCGTGCTGCGCAAGATCGGCGAAGGCGGCATGGCGTCGATCTTCCTGGCGCAGGCCGCCGACGGCGGCCCGCCGCAGGTGCTCAAGGTGATGCAGCTGGACAAGGCCGTGGAAGCCGATGGCCTGCAGCGCTTCATCCAGGAGTACGCGTTGCTGGCGCAGATCCAGCACCCCAACGTCGCGCGCATCTTCCGCCAGGACTTCTCGGTCGCGCATGCCTACATCGCCATGGAGTTCTTCCCGCAGGGCGACCTGCGCGCGCGCATGAAGGCCGGCGGCATCACGACCGAAATGGCGCTCTCGTACATCAAGCAGACCGCCGCCGGGCTGTCCGCCATCCACGACGTCGGCATCGTGCACCGCGACCTCAAGCCGGACAACCTGATGTTCCGGCAGGACGGCAGCCTCGCGCTGGCCGACTTCGGCGTCGCCAAGCAGACCTCGATGAAGATCACCGACACCGGCGACGGCGACATCGTCGGTACGCCCTACTACCTGAGCCCCGAGCAGGCGCTCGGCGAGCCGGTGGACGCGCGCTGCGACATCTACAGCCTGGGCGTGCTGGCCTTCGAGCTGCTCACCGGCCGCAAGCCCTACCACGCGAGCTCCGCCCAGGAGCTGCTGCGCATGCACGTGCAGGAGCCGGTGCCGCTGCTGCCGCCCGAGTACGCCGCCCTGCAGGCGGTGATGGAAAGCATGATGGCCAAGGACCGCGCGCAGCGCTACCCGTCGGCCAAGACGCTCCTGGACGACCTGGCCAGGATGGGCTTGTGATGCAGCCGGCCGCGACCCTTCCTGCCTGGCGCGCGCCCCGTTCGGCCGGCCACGATGCCGGCAGCATCGACGCGCCGCCGCGCGTGCCCGGCTACCGCCTGCTGCGCCACATCGGCAGCGGGCGCC
>DASWUI010000318.1:0-2532 GCA_036401715.1 Ramlibacter sp.
TCGCGCATCTTCTACAACCGGGTCAAGGGCGAGCTGGAGGAAGCCGTGGACCGGCTCGGCTACGAAGGCCTCGTGATCGCGCGCCCGTCGATGCTGGCGGGCGACCGCGCGTCGCTCGGCCAGCCGGCGCGCGCCGGCGAGAAGCTCGCGCTCCAGGCGAGCCGCTGGCTGGGGCCGCTGATCCCGCGGGACTACCGGACGATCCAGGCGGCGGACGTGGCGCGGGCGCTGCTGCGCACGGTGCCCACGGCCCGCGGCGCGCAGCTGCTCCTGTCAGGGCAGATGCAGCCCTAATTGAAGCGGCTGGACGACGGCACGGCGCGAACCGTACCCGTGCGCAGCCCGCGCAGCATCCAGTCGACCACCGGTGCCAGCAGCATCCAGTGCAGGACCCGCAGCGGCGAGTAGTGCCGGCGGAACACGCGCGAGCGGACGAAGTCGCCCGCGTCGTGGAACACGCCCAGCTCGCGCACGACCATCAGGTCGCATTCGGTGGGCACGCCACCCAGGAAGGCGTCCTCCAGCCCGTCCCACACCATGTGGCCGTTGACGTGGATGCCGTAGCCCCACTCCCAGCCGAGGTCGCGCAGGCGCTGGCGCGCGGCGGCCATGCAGGCCGGGTCGAAGATGAAGGTGTCCGTGCGCAGCCAGCGCTCGTGCAGCCAGACCTCCACGATCGGCCGGCCCGCCTCGCGCAGTCCGGGCGCGATGCCGCGCAGGATCTCGCCGGCCAGCGTGACGTAGCGGATGCGCGCGGGCAGCTGCGCGATGCGCAGCATCGCCACCAGCAGCGTCGCCTTGTCGGGCGCGTCGCCGCGGCCGGCGTCGAAGACCTCGCGCGCGGTCAGCGGGCGCAGCTTGACCCGGCGCGCCAGCGGCAGGCGCTTGACGTAGCCGTACAGGGCGAGCGCCTTCTCGCGGTCGTTCTTGCAAAGCTGGGTGAGGGCGTGCACCCGCAGGCGCAGCTTGGGGTCCTCCAGGTCCAGCAGGGCGGAGGGCCGCAGCCACTGCTGCGGCTCGTCCTCCCCCACCGGCAGGGGCATGCGTGCGGACAAGGCCACGTGGAACTACCTTCCCAACTTGTTGCCCGGCGCTCCAGGCGCCGGTGTATCAAAGTGTACGCCGAACCGGGGCGAAGCCGCTAAGCCAGTGGCCTAGGCGTTGTTGAGCGGATTCACCCGCGGCTCCTGCCTCCGGCTGGCGGACGGCGGCTACCGCCGGTCTCCGGCAACAGGCTGGCCGGCGCGTCCAGCTTGGGCAGGCGGCGGCGGCTGGCCAGCACGGCCTCGATGTCGTCGCCGGCGCCGTCGATCAGCACCAGGATGGCCCGCTCCGCCTTGGCCGGGTTGCGCGCGATCACCGCATCCAGCACCGCGCGGTGCATGGGCAGCGAGTTGCGCGGGCCGTCCTGGCGCCGGGTGGAGATCTCGAAGCTGGTGCGCAGCAGCGCGCCGATCGCCTTGCTCATCTGGATCATCATGCGGTTGCCGCAGGCCCGCAGCAGGCCCTGGTGGAAGCGCAGGTCATGCGTGACGTAGTCGCCGCCCTCCTCCACCGCCCGCCGCATGCCTTCGAAGGCGGCTTCGATGTCGGCGATGTCGCGCGCGGTGGCGCGCTCCGCCGCCATCCGCACCGCCGCGGGCTCGACCACGCGGCGCAGCTCCTGCAGGTCGCGCAGGAACTCGCGGGTGAGTCCGGCGCGCCCCTGCCAGGCGACCACGTCCGGGTCGAACCAGTTCCAGTGTTCGGAGGAGAGCACCCGCGTGCCGACCTTGGGGCCGGTGCTCACCAGCCCCTTGCCCACGAGCGACTTGACGGCCTCGCGCACGACCGTGCGGCTCACGCCGAGCTCCGCGCCGAGCAGCGGCTCGGGCGGGATGGCGGCGCCGGCGGGGTAGCGCCCCGACACGATGGCCAGGCCCAGGTGGTCCACCGTGTTGCCGTACACGTTCTTGATCATGCGGTCAGGCCCTCCGCCGCCCATTCATATGACCATATGACTAATGGCGCATCCGGATCGACCCGGGGTTCCCCGCTTTCCCGGTGCAATGCTGATGACGCGCCATTTCTTTCATGCTACAAGGTCCGTCGCATTGCGCTTCATCTTCGAGGGACGATGGCAACGGTCGACATCAGAGGGGTGGAGAAGTACTTCGGTGCCGCGCACATCATCCGCGGCGTGGACATTTCCATCGAGGACGGGCAGTTCGCCGTCCTCGTCGGCCCATCGGGCTGCGGCAAGTCCACGCTGCTGCGCATGCTGGCCGGCCTGGAGGAGATCAGCAAGGGCGAGATCCGCATCGGCGACCGCGTGGTCAGCGGCCCCGGGGTGCACGTGCCGCCGGAGCGGCGACGCATCGGGATGGTGTTCCAGGACTGGGCCCTGTTCCCCCACCTCGACGTGGCGCGCAACGTCGCCTACGGGCTGCCCCGCGGGCCGGGTCGCGACGAGCGGGTGGCCGAGGCGCTGGCCATGGTGGGCCTGGCCGGCCTGGGCGACCGGATGCCGGGCACGCTCTCCGGCGGGCAGCA
>DASWUI010000319.1:0-4412 GCA_036401715.1 Ramlibacter sp.
TTTCATCTTCTCCCACAGGTTCTTGCGGCTGATGCCCAGCCGCGCGGCGGTCGTCGCGATCTGCCCCTGGCTGCGCTGCAGTTCGCGCTGGATGTAGCAGCGCTCGCAATCGCGGATGTACTGCTCGAGCGTGCCGCTGGCGTGGCGCTGTGCCAGCAGGTCGCCGGGGGGATGCTCGAACAGCTCTTGCGGCTGGAGCACCGGGCCGGCCGACAGGATGCAGGCGCGCTCGATGCAGTGGCGCAGCTCGCGCAGGTTGCCCGGCCAGGGCCAGGCGATCAGCGCCTGCTCGGCCGCAGGCGACAGCGAGCGCGCGGGCCCGCCGTGCAGCTGCGCGAACTCGCGCAGGAAGCGGCGCGCGAACCACAGGATGTCGTCGCAACGCTCGCGCAGCAGCGGGATGCGCACGTGCACGACGTTGATGCGGTAGAACAGGTCCTCGCGGAAGGCGCCCGCCTCCACCCGCGCCTTGAGCTCCTGGTTGGTCGCGCAGATGATTCGCACGTCCACCGGAACCGCGGCCTCGCCGCCGACGCGGACGATGCGCCTTTCCTGGATGGCGCGCAGCAGCTTCACCTGCATGGCCAGCGGCATGTCGCCGATCTCGTCGAGGAACAGCGTGCCGCCGTGCGCCTGCTCGAACACTCCCTTGCGCTGGCGCGCGGCGCCGGTGAAGGCGCCCTTCTCGTGGCCGAACAGCTCCGCCTCGATCAGCGTCTCGGTGATCGCGCCGCAGTTCACCGCCACGAAGGGCCGCGGGGCGCCGCCCGATGCGTACCGGTGCAGCTGCAGCGCCACGTATTCCTTGCCGACGCCGGACTCGCCGGTGACGAGCACCGTCGCCGCATGGTCGGCGACGCGGCGCAGCACGGCCTCGACCTTGCGCATCGCCGGCGACACGCCCAGCGACACCGCCTCCTCGTCCTCGTCGGCCGGCGGGCAGTCCCGGCACAGCTGCCGCACTTTCAGCACGAGCTCGTCGAGCTCGAAGGGCTTGGTCACGTAGTCCGCGGCGCCGGCCTTCAGCAGCGCGACGGCGCGCTCGATCGAGCCGTAGCCGGTGATGAACAGGAAGGGCGGCAACTTGCCCAGTTCCTCCAGCAGCCGGATGTAGAGGATCTCTCCGGTGAAGTCCGGCAGGCGCACGTCGGTGAGCACCAGGTCGTAGCGCACGCGGCCGATGGCGCGGTGCGCCTCGCCCGCGCGGCGGTGCCAGTCGACCTCGAAGCCTTCCAGCCGGAAGCGGTCGGCCAGCGACTCGCCCATGATCTGGTCGTCCTCAACCAGGCACAGCCGCGGCAGGCGTTTCGTGTTCATGGGACACCTTCAGGGGGAGGGAGACGGCGAAGACGGTTTCGCCCGGCTGGCTGCGCGCGTGGATGCGGCCGCCGAGCTGCTGCACGATCTGGTAGGTGATCCACAGGCCCAGGCCCTGCCGCTCGCCGGAGGGCTGCAGGAAGGGCTCGAACAGGAAGGGCAGGCGCTCCGGCGGAATGTGCCGGCCGTCGTTGCGCACCTGGATGCGCAGCGCATCGTCCTCCACCCATACGCGGCAGTGGAGGTGCCCGCCGTCCCCGATCGCCTGCACCGCGTTGTACAGGAGGTTGATCAGGATCTGCCGCGTCTGGGTGGACGGCAGCGGCAGCGTGCGCACCACCTCGTTGCGCCAGTCGAACACGGCGTGCCTGGCCTGCGCATCGGGCAGCAGCAGCGTGTGCGTGTCCTCGATGTCCTGGCGGGTGAGCGCATGGCTCTCCACCCGGGCCTCCACCAGCAGCGCCGCGACCGTCTCGCGCACCTGGCGCAGCCCGCGGTCGATCAGCGAGACCGTGCGCGCGGTCACCGGGTCCTGGGTGCCGTGGCGGCGCAAGGTGCTGACGGCATTGAGCATGCCGCCCAGGGGGTTGTTGATCTCGTGCGCGATCCCGGCGGTGAGCCGGCCGATGGCGGCCAGCCGGTCGGAGGCGATCATCTGCTTTTCCAGCAGTTCCTTCTCGCGCAGTCCCTGCAGCATGCGCTGGAACTCGGCCCCCAGGCGGCCGATCTCGTCGCGGCCGCGGTAAGGATGGACGTATTCCAGCTGCGGCGGCACCTGCGGTCCGACCTTGCCCATGGCGGCGGCCAGTTCCACCAGCGGGCGCGCGACGATGCCGCCCCACAGCCAGCCCGCAGGCAGCAGCACGGCCAGCACGGCGGCCGTGACCCAGGCGGCGCGCTCGGCCAGCGCCGCGAAACGCGGCCCGAACACCGAGGCCGAGTACGCCATCACCAGCGTGCCCAGCTCCGCGCCCTCGTACAGGATGGGCAGCACCATGTACAGCCGGCCGCTGCCCGGCGCCACGATCGCCGTGGGCGAGCCGCTGCGCGCGTCGGCATCGGCCACCGCCTGCTGCACGCTGGCGTACTCGGGGTCGATGTAGGCCGGGTTGCCCAGCATCGGGTAGTCGGTGGGGCGGGTGGACACGTAGATCAGGTGCCCCGCGTCCAGCACCATCACGATCTCGGCCGGATGGCCCGGACTGCCGCGCGCGTCGCGGAAGGGCGTGTTGATGATCTCGTAGGCGCGCCAGACGTCGTCGTGCACCAGCGGCTCCACCAGCGTGTTCGCCAGCACGCGGGCTATGCCTTCGGAGTGGCCGATCAGGTCGCGCCGCAGCTCGTCGCGCTCGCGCAGCACCAGTGCCGCCGTCACCAGCAGCGCCGTCAGGATCACCAGCGCGCAGATGCGCAGCGGCGTCTTGTAGACGAGGCTCAGGTCGCGCAGGCTGTTCACGTCCCGTCCACCAGTTTCGCCATGGCGCGCACCCTGTCGAACAGGTCGGCGCGGCCCGGCACGAAGCCGTCCAGGTTGAGCTGGTCCAGCAGCCGGCTGCCCTCGGCATCGTTGGACATGCCGACCAGCACCTGCCGCACCGCGTCGACCTCCGCGCGCGGCAGGCTGCCGCGCGCCACGAAGGGCGGGAAGCCGAAGGGCGGGGAGCGCTCGACGATGCGCGTGCGCGCGGTCAGCGCGGGATGCCGCAGGGCCAGCGTGTCCCACACGTAGCCGTCCACCGCGCCGCCGCGCGCCAGGCCCACCGACACGGCCTCGACCACCTTGCGGTGGCCCCAGGTGAAGAAGGTGCGGGCGAAGAAGCCCGCCGGGGCCTCGCGCACCTTCAGCAGCGAGTACAGCGGGAACAGGTGGCCGGAGTTGGAGTCGGGGTCGGAATAGGCGAACACGGTGCCGCGCAGGTCCAGCAGCGTCGTCGTGTGGCGGTCGGTCGCGGGCACGACCAGGTAGGACTGGTACAGCGGCTGCCCCAGGTACAGCGGCATCGCCAACAGCTGCAGCGCCGCCTCGTTGCGGACGTAGGGATAGCCGCAAAGCCAGGCGAGATCGAGCTGTCCCTGCCGCAGCAGCCCCACCACTTCCCGGTAGCTGCCCCGCTGCACGAACTCGAGCGGCCGGCGCAGCTTCACGCCCAGGTAGGCGCGCCAGTCGTGCAGGAAGGCGACCTGGTTGTCGAGGAACACCGGCGTGAGCCCCAGGCGCAGCGGCATCCTCTGCTGGCCGGCGGCCGCGGGCGCGACCCAGCAGGCCGCGCAGCAGGCGGCCACTGCGGTCCTGCGCGTGAGGCGGACGGCGGCCATCATTCGCGGATGATCCGGCGCGGGCGGCGCGCGTTTCTTGCGCTAGGACAAGAGCGGCGCACGCGGCGCCAGCGGCGCGTCCCCGCCGGGTAACGCCCGCCGGCTGCCCGGCGGTTACCGGCCGGTAACGCGGGGGCGCTGCAGAACCTTGCCGTGCCTGCGCCTTCGCGGGTTAACCCGCAGTGGCATGGTTTCTGCGCTCTGCACGGGCATGAGCGCCACTGTCGTCACCGTCCGCCGATCCGCCTGCCTGCGTTCGCGGCTGCGCACCTCGGACTGCAGCGCCTGCGCGGATGCCTGTCCGGTGCAGGCACTGCGCGTGGGGCGCGAAGGCGTCACGGCGCAGGCAGGCTGCACCGGTTGCGGCCGCTGCCGCGCGGCCTGCCCGATGGGGGCGATCGCCGTCTCCGGCTTCGCCGCCATGGCGACGGCCGAAGTCGGCGCCGGCGGCGCCACCTTGCTGGTGGACTGCGCGCGCTTCGGCGCTCCGCCCGCCGGGCCGGACAGCCTGCGCGTGCCCTGCCTCGGCGGACTGTCGCCGGGCGACCTGCTCGCGCTGTGCGCGCAGGCGCCGGGGCGCACGGTGCTGCTGGCCGACCACGAAGCGTGCGCGCTCTGCGACAGCGGCCGCACCGTCCACGCGGCGGCCGCGGTGCTGCAGTCGGTGAGGGACCTGATGCGCGAGGCGAACGTGCCCGAGGACCGCCTGCCGCGGCTGGTACGGAGGCCAGCGCCGCCGTCCGTCGCGGACCCGATGCAAAGCGGGGGCCGCGCGCGGC
>DASWUI010000320.1:0-4011 GCA_036401715.1 Ramlibacter sp.
TTCACCGGGCGGCGCGCGCGGGCGAGGGCGACCTGCGCCACCATTTCGGCGCTACCGAGCTGGCGGACGAGGCCGCTGCGGCCCGTCATGCAGAACAGGCAGCCGACGGCGCAGCCCACCTGCGAGGAGATGCACAGGCCGTCGCGCGGCAGCAGGACGCTCTCGACCGTCTGGCCGTCCGTCAGTTCGACCAGCAGGCGCTCGGAGCCGTCCTCGGCGGGATGCGCGGACCGCAGGCGCGCCAGCCCGTGCAGTTCGGCTTCGATCGCCGGCAAGGCGGCGCGCAAGGTGGCTGGCAGGAAATCCTCGGGCCGGCGCTTGCCGGCATCCTGAGGCAGGGCGTTCGACCAGAGCCTGAGGACCCGCCGTTCATGGCTCGGTCCGGCACCGGCGGCGCGCAGCCGCTGGCGGACGTCCTCCACCGTCACCCCCATGGTATTTGACATAATACGCATCGTATCAGTGTGATGGGAAGTTACGGTGAGCCCCCGCCGGCTGCAAACGCCTGTAAAAAGCGTGGCGCCCAGGCACCCGCGCCTGCGGCCACGACAAGGGAGATTCCATGCATTTGACCACGCGACTCGCCACCGTCGCAGCCTTCGCGGTCCTCGCGGGCTGCGCTTCCGTCCCCGCCGGGCCGCCCGGCAAGCACCTGGTCTACCGTGACAGCAACGGCCAGGTGATCCGCCAGTTCACGTATCCGGACGACGCGTTCTGCCGCCGGGTCGAGGCCATGGCCGGCCGCAGCGCCCGCTGCCAGGCCGAATCCGCCTCGGGCATGCAGGCCCGCGCCACGCTGCGCTACAACCCGCCGGGCGTGCTGGTCGAAGGCCACTACGCGGACATGGCCCGCTGCCGCGCGGACACCAACACGATGTCCCCGGGCGTGCAGCTGGTCAATCCCTGCACCGCGCCCTGAGCCGCCGGCCACTTGAAGTTCCCATGGCAAGTGGTTGTCACCACTTGCCTTTCGGTTGCCGCGCGCGGATCGCCGCGGCGATCATTTCGGCCGCGTCCCGGCGGTTGCCGCGTTGCGCGAACTCCACGGCGGACAGCCCGAGTTCGTTGCGCATCGTCGGGTCCGCGCCTTCGTCCAGCAACAGTTTCACCGCCGCCGTACTGCCGTAGTGCGCCGCCATCATCAGCGGCGTGGTCCGGTTCGGCGACTCGGCATCGATGAAGGCGTGCTCCTCCAGCAGGATCCGCATGATCTCCAGGTGCCCGCCGGTCGCGGCGTAGTGCAAGGGTGCCCAGCCCGGCTTGTTCACGTGCGCGTCTCGCGCGATCAGCTTCTTCACCAGCTCGGTGTGCCCCCGGAAGGCGGCCATCATCAGCGGGCTTTCGTCCTTGGGGCTGCGCCATTCCACGTTGGTCCTGGGCCACTCGACCAGCACCTCCGCGGCCTTCAGCGAGCCGTCCTGCACCGCCATGAACAGCCCGTGGCGGCCCGAGGGATCGATGGTGTTCGCGTCGAAACCGCGCTTGAGCAGCTCCGTCAGCGCCTTCGGGTCGTCCCGCTTGATGGCCACGAACCAGTCTTCGTACGAGCCGGCATGGGACAGTGAAAAACCATACGCCAGAATAAGATAAACGACGAACCTCAAGTAAGTTCTCATGATTTCACGGCGCTGAACAGCGTCTCGAAATTGCGGCTGGTGGCCTCCGCCACGGCTTCGATGGCCATTCCGCGAAGCTCCGCGATCTGCCTGGCCACGAACGGGACGTAGGACGGATTGTTGACCTTGCCGCGATACGGCACGGGTGCGAGGTACGGGCTGTCGGTCTCGATCAGCAGCCGGTCCAGCGGCACGAACTTCGCCACCTCCCGCAGGTCCGCCGCGCTCTTGAAGGTCAGGATGCCCGAGAACGACACGTAGAAGCCCAGGTCCAGCGCCGCCCGCGCCACCTCCGCCGTCTCCGTGAAGCAGTGGAACACCCCGCCGGCGGAGGCCGGAGAGCCGTCCTCGCCCTCTTCCTTCAGGATCGCGATCGTGTCGGCCGAGGACGCGCGGGTGTGGATGATCAGCGGCTTGCGGCAGGCCTGCGCCGCCCGGATGTGGGTGCGGAAGCGCTCGCGCTGCCATTCCAGGTCGGCGATGGTGCGGCCGCCCTTGCGCTCGTCCATCTGGTAGTAGTCCAGGCCCGTTTCGCCGATCCCGACGACCTTGGGCCGCGCGGCCAGTTCCAGCAGCTTCTCGACGGTGGGTTCCGCGATGCCTTCGTTGTCCGGGTGCACGCCGGCGGAGGCCCAGAAGTTGTCGTAGCGCATGGCCAGCGCGTGCACGTCCTCGAATTCCTCCAGGGTCGTGCAGATGCAAAGCGCCCGGTCGACGCCCGCGTCGGCCATGGCCTGGCGGATCTGGGGCAGCTGCGAGGCGAGCTCGGGGAAACTGAGGTGGCAGTGGGAATCGACGAACATGGGCGCCCAAGGCAGGCGCGCCGCGCGGCCGGGGGCCCGCGGCGCAAAGGCAAACAGCGATTCTAGGGAATCAGCTCAGATGGTCTGCGTCGGCCGCTCGGAAGCCAGGTGGCCGCCGAGGATCTCCTCGATCTTGACCTTCAGCAGCTTGGACTTGTCGTCCGAGGGAAAGCGCACCCCGACGCCCTGGGTGCGGTTGGCCGCGGCGCGCGGGGGCGTCACCCAGGCCACCTTGCCGGCCACCGGGTAGCGCTGCGGGTCGTCCGGCAGCGACAGCAGCACGTACACGTCGTCGCCCAGCTTGTAGTCGCGCGTGGTCGGGATGAACACGCCGCCGTCCGAGAACAGCGGGATGTACGCGGCATACAGCGCGGCCTTCTCCTTGATGGCCAGCTGGATGACGCTGGGGCGCGGGGTGTTGGGGGCGGGCGTGCTCATGGGCAGGTCAGGGTTTCGAGTGTAGGGCGGTCCTGGCCTGTGCCACAAGGTCTTCCATCATGAGGCCGGCATTGAACGGGTGTTCGACCGTCCGCATGGTGTCCGCCAGGCTGCGCCACCAGGCCGTCAGGGCCGGCACGGAGCCGCCGGAAGGCAGGTCGGCGGCCTCGAAAAAGCGGGGATCGACGCCGGATCGCAGCGCCAGCAGGTCGTGGCACAGCTTCTGCAGGCCTTCGACCAGCTGCGCCGGGCTCCAGTCGGCCAGCAGCATCGTGTCGCCCCGAACCAACGCCTTGGGCCACTGCGACCAGGTCTTGGCGTCCAGGCCGGCGCGATGCAGGCGCAAGGCATCTTCGGGTCGGCCGCCCGCCGCCTTCAGCAGGCCGGCGGCGGCCGGGGCCGGGACGCCCTCTTCCTGCAGCCAGGCGCCGGCCTCGTCCTGCGCCGGCCAAGCCAGCGCATGGCCCAGGCAGCGGCTGCGGATCGTGGGCAGCAGCTGGTGCGCGGCCTCCGTCGCGAGCACGAAGCGGACGTCGCCCGGCGGCTCCTCCAGGGTCTTGAGCAGCGCGTTGGCCGTGACCTGGTTCATGCGCTCGGCGGGATAGACCAGCACCACCTTGCCGCGGCCGCGGCCGCTGGTGCGCTGCGCGAATTCGAGCGCGTCGCGCATGGCGTCCACGCGGATCTCCCGGCTGGGCTTGCGTTTCTTGTCGTCCAGTTCGCCCTGCGCCTTTTCACCGAGCGGCCATTCGAGTTCGAGCATCGCCGTCTCCGGCATCAGCACGGCCAGGTCGGTATGGGCGCGCACGTCCACCTGGTGGCAGCTGTCGCAGGCGCCGCAGGCGCCGTCCGGCGTCGGCCGGTCGCACAGCCAGGCGCGCGCGAGCGACAGGGCGAGCTCGTACTGTCCCAGGCCGGACGGTCCATGCAGCAGCCAGGCATGGCCCCGCTGGGCGAGCAGCTGGCGCAGTTGCGCGCGGATCCAGGGTGCCGTCACGACAGCACGCCCCGTGACCGCAGGCCGGATTCGAGCTCGCGCCAGACGGCCTCGCGGCTTTGGTCGGCGCGCACGCGCAGGAACCGGTCGGGCTGCTCCGCGGCCCGGTCCGCATAGCCGGATGCCACGCGCGCGAAGAAGGCCTGCGGCTGCGATT
>DASWUI010000321.1:0-3116 GCA_036401715.1 Ramlibacter sp.
GACGCATCGTGTTCATCGCCGGCCAGGTGGGCTGGGACGCGCGGCAGTGCTTCGCCTCCGAAGCGCTGGCACCGCAGTTCGCCCAGGCACTGGACAACGTGCTGGCGGTGCTGGCCTGCGCCGGCGGCGAGCCGCGCCACATCTGCCGCATCACCGCCTTCTGCAGCGACCGGCCCGCGTATCTCGCGGCCCGCGCGGAACTGGGCGCGATCTGGCGCGCGCGCATGGGCCGGCACTACCCGGCGATGAGCATGATCTTCGTGGCCGACCTGCTGGACCACCCGGCCTGCATCGAGCTCGAAGCCACGGCGGTGCTGCCGCGATGAACTCACACGCCCAGCAAGGCCTCCAGCGCCGGTGCCTGCCGCGCCAGCTCCCCGGAGCTGCCGGCCAGTGCCACCCGGCCCTTCTGCAACACCACCGCCCGGTCCGTGTGGCGCAGCACCGAGCGGTAGTTGCGGTCCACGATGATGGTGCTGATGCCGCTCGCGCGGATCTGCGCGACCACCTGCCAGATGTGTTCGACGATGCGCGGCGCGAGCCCCTCGGTCGCTTCGTCCAGGATCATCAGCCGCGGATTGGTCAGGAGAGCGCGGCCGATGGCCAGCATCTGCTGCTCGCCGCCGGAGACCAGCTGGCCGCCGGTGTCCAGCCGCTCCTTCAGGCGCGGGAAGGTGTCCAGCACGCGCTCGTAGGTCCACTCGCAGCGGCCGTCGGGGCCCGGGCGCGCGGCCATCTGCAGGTTCTCGCGCACGGAAAGGTTGGCGAAGATGCCGCGGCCCTCGGGCACGTAGCCCATGCCCAGGCGCGCGATCTCGCAGGGCGAGCGGCCCGCCACTTCGCGCCCGCCGAAGCGCACGCTGCCCTCGCGCGGCCGCACGATGCCCAGCAGCGTCTTGAGCAGCGTGGTCTTGCCCATGCCGTTGCGACCGAGCAGCCCGAGCGCGGTGCCTTCGGGCAGCGCGAGGTCCACGCCGCGCAGGACGTGGCTCTCGCCGTAGCAGCTGTGCAGGTTGGTGACGTTCAGCAGCATGGCGTCCTCCGGGTTGCGGCCCATGGTAGGCGGCCGGCGCGGGCAAACCTTGAACGGGGTCAACAAATCCACGCCCGGCGCGGCGTGAACCAGGAGTAGCCGATGCGCGAGATCATCATCCAGGGACGCGGCGGCCAGGGCGCGCAGACCGCCGGCAACCTGCTGGCCCGCGCGTACTTCGCCTGCGGCCGCCAGGTGCAGGCCTTCGCCACCTATGGCGGCGCGCGGCGGGGCACGCCGGTCAGCTCCTTCCTCCGCGTGGCCGACCAGCCGATCCGGCTGCGCTGCGACATCGAGCGGGCCGATGCCATCCTCTGTTTCGACGCGAGCCTGCTGCAGGGGGCGCTGCTGGCCAGCGCGGACGCGCGCACGGCGGTCGTGGTGAACTCCGCCCTTCCCGCGGCACAACTGCAGGCGAAGGCGCCGGGCCTGCGCATCGTGGCGGTGGACGCGGTGGACATCTCGCGCCGGCTGGGACTCGGGCGCATCGTCAACTCGGCACTGCTGGGCGCGTTCGCGCGCGTGCTCGGCGAGCCGCCGCTGCCCACGCTGGAAGCGCTGCTGCGCAGCGAGTCGCCGCAGCTCGGCGAGGAGAACGCCGCGGCTTGCGCCGCCGGCTACCAGGCGGCAGCCGCGCAGCTGCAGGGTGTCGCGCCATGAACGCGCCGCTGCCCCGCACCGCCTGGACCACGGGCACCACCGAGGTCTTCAAGACCGGCACCTGGCGCGCCACGCTGCCGCGGCACGCGGCCCGGCCCTCGCCTTGCCACCAGGCGTGCCCCGTGAACGGGGAGATCGCGACCTGGATCGGGCACGCGCGCAGCGGCGACCTGCGGCGCGCCTGGGAGGTGCTCACGCTGAACAACCCCTTCCCCGCGATCGCCGGCCGGATCTGCCACCACCCCTGCGAGTCGGCATGCAACCGATCGGCGTACGACGAGGCACTGGCGGTGTGCGCGCTGGAACGCGCCGTGGGCGATGCGGCGCTGGCGGCCGGCTGGCAGTTCAGCGCCCCCGCCGTCGAGCGCGCGGGGCATGTCGCCGTCCTGGGCGGCGGCCCGTCGGGGCTTTCGGCGGCTTACCAGCTGCGCCGGCGCGGCTGGCGCGTGACGCTGTACGAAGGGCAGCCCCAGCTCGGGGGCCTGATGCGCTACGGCATCCCGGCCTACCGGCTTGCCCGCACGGTGCTGGATGGCGAGATCGCGCGCATCGTGGCACTCGGCGTGGACGTGCGCACGCAGGCATTGGACGCGGAGGGCTTGCAGCGCTTGCGCGCCTCCCATGACGCCGTCTATGTCGCCACCGGCGCCGCGCGCAGCAAACGGTTGCCGCAACTGCCGGCCTCCGCTGCCTGGCTGATGCAGGGCAGCGACTACCTGGCAAGCTGCAGCAGCGGGCAGCCGCCGGAACTCGGGCGCCGCATCGTGGTGGTCGGCGGCGGCAGCGCGGCGATGGACGTGGCGCGCAGCGCGCGGCGTACCGGCAGCGAGGTGACGGTGCTGGCGCTGGAGCCGCGCGAGCGCATGCCGGCGCAGCGCGAGGAGCTGCAGGAGGCGCTCGAGGAAGGCCTGCTGCTGTGCGACGCGACGATGCTGCGCGGCGTCCATGCAGGCGACGGCGCGCTCTCCCTCGATTGCGTGCGGGTCCTGTTCGAGGCCGGCCGCGTGCAGCCGCTTCCCGACCGGGATTTCCGGCTGGAGGCCGATGCCATCGTCGTGGCGATCGGCCAGGACGCGCAGCTCGACCTGCTGCCCGGCGTCGCCGCCGCCGCCGGCGTGCTCAGCGTGGACGCCGGCCAGGCCACCAGCGAGGCCGGCCTCTGGGCGGGCGGCGACATGGCGAGCATGGCGCGCTTCGTGACCGAAGCCGTGGGCATGGGCAAGCGCGCGGCCCTCGACATCGATCGCGTGCTGCGCGGCGAGGCACGCGCACAGGCGACCGCGCTGCCCGCGACGAGGGCCGAGGAGATCGCGACCTGGTACCACCCGCACGGGCGCCGGCCGGCGCAGCAGCGGCTGCCCGTGGCCGAGCGGCTCGCCGACGGCGCGGAGGTCCAGCTGCCCCTGACCCTGGCCCAGATGCA
>DASWUI010000322.1:0-1682 GCA_036401715.1 Ramlibacter sp.
CCAGCACCACGGCGGAGAAGGACTGGCCGGTGGCGCCGGCCAGCCGGTTCAGCGTGGGCTGCACCGCCCGCGGCAGGCGGGCCGAGGCGAGATAGCTGCCGGACAGGCGCAGCACCTTGGGCGCGAGCCAGAACCAGCTGCCGTCCGTCTCGAGGTAGCCCAGGTGGGCCAGCGTGAGCAGGTGGCGCCGGGCGGCCGCGCGCGTGAGGCCGGCGCGCTCGGCGGCCAGCGTGGCGTTGAGCCGCTGGCGCTGCGTGTCGAAGCTCTCCAGCACGGCCAGTCCCTTGGCCATGCCGGCGATGTAGTCCACCCGCGCGATCGTCATGCGCCCCTCTTCGTGCGCGATCATCGCGCAGCATGCACGATCATCGCACAAGGCTTGCGGAGGCCCCCTGTTCGGCCGGGCACACAGCGCCTAAGCTGCGGTGACAGGAGACAACATCATGACCACCAGAACCCAGGTCGCCATCGTCGGCGCCGGCCCCTCGGGGCTTCTGCTCGGCCAGCTGCTGCACAAGGCAGGCATCGCCAACGTGATCATCGAGCGCCAGAGCGCCGACTACGTGCTCGGCCGCATCCGCGCGGGCGTGCTGGAGCAGATCGCCGTCGACCTCATGGACGAGTGCGGGGTCGGCGCGCGCATGCACAAGGAAGGGCTGGTCCACCGCGGCATCGAACTGCTGTTCAAGGGCGAGCGCCACCGCATCGACTTTCCCGGCCTCACCGGCGGCAAGACCGTGATGGTGTACGGCCAGACCGAGGTCACGCGCGACCTGATGGCTGCGCGGGCCGCGGCCGGACTGCCCACGGTCTACGAGGTGGGCGACAGCGTCAGCCTGCACGGCTTCGACGGCAGCAGCCCCGTGGTGCGCTACCGCAAGGACGGCCGCGACCACGAACTCGCCTGCGACTTCATCGCCGGCTGCGACGGCTACCACGGCGTGAGCCGCGCCAGCGTGCCGAGGGACGCGATCCGCGAGTACGAGAAGGTCTATCCCTTCGGCTGGCTGGGCCTGCTGGCCGACGTGCCGCCCGTGTTCCACGAACTGATCTACGCCAACACCGAACGGGGCTTCGCCCTGTGTTCCATGCGCAGCCCGACCCGCAGCCGCTACTACGTGCAGGTGCCGCTGACGGACAAGGTGGAGGCGTGGTCGGACGAGGCATTCTGGAAGGAACTGCGCCTGCGCCTCGATCCCGAAGCGCGCGAGCGGCTGGTGACCGGCCCCTCCCTCGAGAAGAGCATCGCGCCGCTGCGCAGCTTCGTCGCCGAGCCGATGCGCTTCGGCAGCCTGTTCCTCGCCGGGGACGCCGCGCACATCGTGCCGCCCACGGGCGCCAAGGGCCTGAACCTGGCCGCCTCGGACGTGAAGTACCTGTCCTCCGGCCTGATCGAGCACTACCGGGAACGCAGCAGCGCCGGCCTGGACCACTACTCCGACCGGGCGCTGCGGCGCGTGTGGAAGGCCGAGCGCTTCTCGTGGTGGTTCACGCAGCTGATGCACCAGTTCCCGGGCGAGGGCCCGATCGGGCAGAAGCTGCAGGAAGCGGAGCTGGATTACCTGGTGAATTCGCAGGCGGCTTCGACGGCGCTGGCGGAGAATTACGTGGGGCTGCCGCTCTGATTCCGTCATTCCCGCGGAGGCGGGAATCCAGGGCGTCCATGCAAGAAGCGGCCCGCG
>DASWUI010000323.1:0-1976 GCA_036401715.1 Ramlibacter sp.
CCTCCCGCATCCCGCATCCCGCATCCCGTAGCTGTCCCCTCCATGCCTCCCCTCCGCCTGATCGTCCTCGCGCTGCTCGCCGCCGGCAGCGTGCCCGCCCAGACCTGGCCCACCGGCCCCATCAAGCTGATCGTGCCCTTCCCGGCCGGCGGCAGCGTCGACATGGTGGCGCGCGCCGTGGGCAAGCGCCTGACGGACGCGTTCGGCCAGCCCGTGGTGGTGGACAACCGCGCCGGCGCCTCCGGCAACATCGGCGCCGAGATCGCCGCCAAGGCACCGGCCGACGGCCACACCCTGTTCGTCAGCAGCTCCGGCGTGCTCGCCGCCAACCAGTTCCTCTACAAGCGCACCGGCTTCGATACGGCCAAGGACTTCACCCCGGTGATCCGCCTGGTGGAACAGCCCAACATCCTGATGGTCCATCCCTCGGTGCCGGCGAAGACCGTGCAGGAGCTGGTCGCGCTGGCCAAGAAGCAGCCGGGCAAGATCAGCATGGGCAGCGCCGGCATCGGCACCGGCCAGGACATCGCGGCGCGCCAGTTCAGCGCGCAGGCCGGCGTCGAGATGCTGAACGTGCAGTACAAGGGCGGCGCGCCCGCGCTGAACGACCTGCTGGGCGGCCAGATCCAGAGCATGTTCGAGACCTCGCCCACCGCGCTGCCTTATGCGCGCGACGGCAAGCAGTTGCGCGCGCTGGCCATCACCAGCGCCAAGCGCTCGCCGCTGCTGCCCAGGCTGCCCACGATGTCGGAAGCGGGCCTCAAGGGCTACGAGTCGGTCACCTGGATCGGCATGGTGGCGCCCGCGGGCACGCCGCAGGCCGTGGTCGACCGGCTGAACGCCGAACTGAACAAGGCCCTGAAGGCCGACATGGGCAAGCAGTTCGCCGACATCGCGCTGGATCCCGCGGGCGGCACGCCCAAGGACATGGGCGACTGGATCCGCAAGGACTCCGCCGAGTACGGCCGCCTGCTCAAGGCCGCCGGCGTCGAGCCGCAGTAAGGCACCACCTCGCCCGGGCCGCGCGGCCCGGGCCCTCCTGCTTCGCATGCAATACGTCCGACTCGGCGCCACGGGGCTCGTGGTGTCGCGCATCTGCCTGGGCACCCTCACCTTCGGCACGCCCGCCTGGCGTCCCTGGATCCTCGATGAAGCGGGCGCGCGCCCGGTGTTCCGGCGCGCGGTGGAACTGGGCATCAACTTCTTCGACACCGCGGACACCTACTCGGGCGGCGCGTCCGAGGTGGTCACCGGCCGCCTGCTGGCCGAGATGTTTCCCGGCGCGCGGCGCGAGGAAGCGGTCGTCGCCACCAAGGTGTTCAACCCGGTGGACCTCGCGTTCGACGGGGTGGACCACGCCTCGTTCCGGCGCCGGCCCAATGCCGACGGGCTGGGCCGCAAGCGCATCTTCCACGCGGTGGACGCGTCTCTCCAGCGCCTGGGCACCGACTACATCGACCTGTACCAGGTGCACCGCTTCGATCCGGACACGCCCCTGGAGGAGACGCTGGAGGCGCTGCACGACGTGGTCAGGAGCGGCAAGGTGCGCTACCTCGGTGCGAGCAGCATGTGGGCCTGGCAGTTCGCCAGGATGCAGCAGGTCGCGAAGGAGCGGGGCTGGACGCGCTTTGCGAGCATGCAGAACCACTACAACCTGGTGTACCGCGAGGAAGAGCGCGAGATGATCCCGCTGTGCCGCGACGCCGGCGTGGCGCTGCTCCCGTGGAGCCCGCTGGCGCGCGGCTTCCTGGCCGGCCCGCGCGGCGGCGATGGCGCGCCGGCGAGCGCGCGGGCGCAAGCCGACGAGACCACGCGCCGCTTCTATGGCCGCGACGCCGACCAGCAGGTGCGCGAGCGGCTGCGCGCGCTGGCCGACCGCAGGGGCGTGTCGCCCGCGACGCTGGCCTATGCCTGGCTGCTGCACAAGGGCGTGACCTCGCCGATCGCCGGGGCCAGCCAGCCGCACCAGGTGGAGG
>DASWUI010000324.1:0-2647 GCA_036401715.1 Ramlibacter sp.
GGACCTGGGCCACGTGGCGGAAGTGGAGTGAGCGCGTGAGCCCGGAAGCGCAGGCCTTCTTCGTCTTCTCCGGCGGCATGCTGGTGCTCATGGGCATCGGCATGAACATGGCGCTGGCCCTGGTGCTGACCGGCGCCGGCATGGCGTATGTGCTGGACTTCTGGGACACGCAGCTGCTGGCGCAGAACCTGGTGGCCGGCGTCGACAGCTTCCCGCTGCTGGCCGTGCCCTTCTTCATCCTGGCCGGCGAGCTGATGAACTCGGGCGGCATCAGCAAGCGCATCATCGACATGGCGCAGGCCTGGGTCGGGCACATCCGCGGCGGACTGGGCTTCGTCGCCATCGGCGCGGCGGTGCTCATGGCCAGCATGAGCGGTTCGGCCCTGGCAGACACGGCGGCCCTGGCCACCATCCTGCTGCCGATGATGCGCCAGCAGGGCTACCCGATGGCGACCTCGGCCGGCCTGCTGGCCTCGGGCGGGATCATCGCCCCCATCATCCCGCCGTCGATGCCCTTCGTGATCTACGGCGTCACCACCAACACCTCGATCTCGGCGCTGTTCCTCTCCGGCATCGTGCCGGGCGTGATCATGGGCGTGGGCCTGGTGGTCGCGTGGAAGCTGGTGCTGCGCCGCATCGAGCTGCCCGAGGGCGAGCCGCGGCCCAGGGGGGAGCGCCTGCGCGCCACGGGCAAGGCCTTCTGGGCCATGCTGATGCCCCTGATCATCATCGGCGGCATGAAGACCGGGGTCTTCACGCCCACCGAAGCCGCCGTGGTGGCGGCCTTCTACGCGCTGGTCGTGGCCCTGTTCATCCACCGCGAGATGCGCATCGCCGCGGTCGGGCCGGTGCTGGTGCGCGCGGCCAGGACGACCGCCATCGTGATGTTCCTGTGCGCCGGCGCGCAGGTGGCCAGCTACATGATCACGCTGGCGGACCTGCCCGCCACGCTGACCGGCTGGCTCGGCCCGCTGGTGGAGAACCCCCGCGTGCTGATGGCGGTGATGATGGTGGTGCTGGTGCTGATCGGCACCGCGCTGGACCTCACGCCGACGATCCTGATCTTCGCGCCGGTGATGCTCCCCATCGCCGTGAAGGCGGGAATCGATCCCGTGTACTTCGGGCTCATGTTCGTGCTCAACGGCGCGATCGGCCTGATCACCCCGCCGGTGGGCACCGTGCTCAACGTCGTCGCGGGGGTGGGGCGCCTGTCGCTCCACCAGGTGATCAAGGGCGTGAATCCCTTCCTGCTCACGTACGTGCTGATCCTCGCCCTGTTCGTCGTGTTCCCGCAGCTGGTCACCGTGCCGGTCGCGTGGATGCGCTGATTCCCTTTTTCCCCCACCGTTCCTTCGAAAGACACACAAGTGAACTTCCTCCGTCGCTCCCTCCTCGCGGCCGCCGCCGGCGCCGCGCTGCTCGCCTCCACCGCGGGCTACGCCGCCGACATCAA
The DNA here is from genome assembly GCA_036401715.1 of Ramlibacter sp. Classification (GTDB taxonomy): domain Bacteria; phylum Pseudomonadota; class Gammaproteobacteria; order Burkholderiales; family Burkholderiaceae_C; genus Ramlibacter. The sequence continues at coordinate 1,454 of DASWUI010000324.1, forward strand.
GCCGCGCCTGATCCGCTTCGGCTACGGCCTCAACGAGAACAGCAACCAGGGCCGCGCGGTCAAGTTCTTCGCCGCGCAGGTGGAGAAGGCCTCCGGCGGCAAGATGAAGGTGCGCGCCATCGGCGCCGCCGCCCTGGGCCCGGACACGCAGATGCAGCAGGCCCTGATCGGCGGCGCGCAGGAAATGATGGTGGGCTCCACCGCCACCCTGGTGGGCATCACCAAGGAAATGGCGCTGTGGGACACCCCGTTCCTGTTCAACAACGCGAAGGAAGCCGACGCGGTGCTGGACGGACCGATCGGCACCAAGGTGATCGACAAGCTGCAGGACAAGGGCCTGGTGGGCCTGGCGTACTGGGAAAACGGCTTCCGCAACCTCACCAACAGCAAGCGTCCGGTCACGAAGGTGGAAGACCTGGAAGGCATCAAGCTGCGCGTGATGCAGAACAACGTCTACCTGGACTCCTTCAAGACGCTGGGCGCCAACGCCGTGCCGCTGCCGTTCTCGGAGCTGTTCAGCGCGCTGGAGACGAAGACGGTCGACGGCCAGGAGAACCCCTACAACACCATCCTGTCCTCCAAGTTCTACGAGGTGCAGAAGTACCTGACGGTCTCCAACCACGTGTACAGCCCGTGGATCGTGCTGGTCTCGAAGAAGTGGTGGGACGGCCTGTCCAGGGACGAGCAGAAGATCCTCGCGGACGCCGCCCGGGCCAGCCGCGACTTCGAGCGCAAGGACACCCGGGAAGAAGGCGCCAAGGCGCTGGCCGACCTGAAGGCCAAGGGCATGCAGATCAACGAGCTGCCCGCCTCCGAGGCCGGCCGCATGCGCGACAAGCTGACCAAGGTGAACGCCGAGATCGCTTCCGACGTGGGCATGGACCTGTGGAAGGAAACGCAGGCCGAGCTGGCGAAGCTGCGCGGCGCGAAGAAGTAGGGAACGTCCCGGCCCGCGCCGGGGATCGAGCCTTCGAGGAAGCGGCCCGCGGGCCGCTTCTTCCATTTCCGCAAGCCTTGGGTTCCCGCCTTCGCGGGAATGACGGAGGTGGGGAACAGCTGCGGGGGAAAAGTTTCCGTCCTCCCCCTGCGCCGCCTACTTCTTCCTGCGCCGTCCGCGCCCCGCAGGCGTCGCCGCGCCCGCCGCCCTGGACGCAGGCCGCGCCTGCTCCAGCCACTGCAGCGATTCCGCGTAGT
>DASWUI010000325.1:0-3148 GCA_036401715.1 Ramlibacter sp.
CCCGGAAACACGAAAGCGAACGGTTTCATGCGTGTCGTCCCTTTGTTGGTCTGGGAAGCCGCGCGGCTTCAGAAGTCGAGAAGGACAGCGCCCCAGGTGAATCCGCCGCCCACGCCTTCCAGCATGAGGGTGTCACCCTTCCTGATCTTGCCGGCGCGCACCGCGGCGTCCAGCGCCAGCGGGATGGAAGCGGCCGAGGTGTTGCCGTGCTGGTCCACCGTGACGATGAGCTTGTCCATGGGCAGCTTCAGCTTCTTCGCCGTGCCCTGCATGATGCGGATGTTGGCCTGGTGCGGCACCAGCCAGTCGATGTCGGCCTCGGTCTTGCCGGCCTTGGCCAGCGCCGCGCGCGCCGCGTCCTCGAGCACGCCCACCGCGAGCTTGAACACCGCCTGGCCGTCCATGCGCAGCAGCGGGTTGCCGTGCACCTTGCCGCCGAACACGGTGCCCGGCACGCACAGGATCTCGACGTGCTTGCCGTCGGCGTGCAGGTCGCTCGACAGGATGCCCGGCGTGTCGGACGCCTCCAGCACCACCGCGCCGGCGCCGTCGCCGAACAGCACGCAGGTGGTGCGGTCGGTGAAGTCCAGGATCCGGGAGAACACCTCGGCGCCCACCACCAGCGCCTTGCTGGCCGCGCCGCTCTTGATCATGGAGTCGGCGACGGTCAGCGCGTACACGAAGCCGCTGCACACCGCCTGCAGGTCGAAGGCGGGACAGCCGGCCACGCCCAGCTTGTTCTGCAGGATGGTGGCGGAGGAGGGGAACACCATGTCCGGCGTGGACGTGGCGACGATGATCAGGTCGATCTCGGAAGCCTGGCGGCCGGCGGCCTCGAGCGCGCTGCGCGCCGCCTGCACCCCGAGGTCGCTGGTGGAGACGTCGCGCTCGGCGAAGTGGCGCGCGCGGATGCCCGTGCGCTCCACGATCCACTCGTCCGAGGTCTCCACTCCTTGCGCGGCGAGTTGCTCCGCCAGCTCCGCATTGGTCACACGCCTGGGCGGCAGGAAGCTGCCCGTGCCCGTGATCCGGGAATATCTGCTCATTTTCTAGTTCGTGGCCGGTTCGAGCTGGGCGTCGCCCGCGGCGCTCGCGAGGAGCGGCCGCGCGTGGGCGATGCGGCTCTGGACGCGGTCCAGCAAATTGTGTCGGGCCGCATCATACGCGCGGTTGAGGGCCTGCTCGAAGGCGAACTCGTCGGCCGACCCGTGGCTCTTGAAGACCAGGCCGCGCAAGCCCAGCAGGGCGGCGCCGTTGTAGCGGCGGTAGTCCACGCGCTTCTTCAGCGCGGACAGCACCGGGTACGCGGCGATGGCGGCGAGTTTCGTCAGAGGATTGCGCGCGAACTCCTCCTTGAGGAAGCCGCTGATCAGGGAGGCGACGCCCTCGCTGGTCTTGAGCGCCACGTTGCCCACGAAGCCGTCGCACACCACGATCTCGGTGGTGCCCTTGAAGATGTCGTTGCCCTCCACGTTGCCGTGGAAGTTCAGGTCGCCCGCGGCGGCGGCGGCGCGCAGCAGCTCGCCCGCGCGCTTGATCACCTCGCTGCCCTTGATCACTTCCTCGCCGATGTTCAGCAGTCCCACCGAAGGGCTGTCGTGGCCCTCGTGCAGCGCCGAGACGAGCGCCGAGCCCATCACCGCGAACTGCAGCAGGTGGTGTTCGTTGCAGTCCACGTTGGCGCCCAGGTCGAGCACCGTGGTGTCGCCGCCCTTCGCGTTGGGCAGGTGGGTGGCGATCGCCGGGCGATCGATGCCTTCGAGCGTCTTGAGCAGGTAGCGCGCCAGCGCCATCAGCGCCCCGGTGTTGCCCGCCGACACGGCCACCTGCGCCTGGCCGTCCTTGACCTGCTGGATGGCCACCCGCATGGACGAATCCTTCTTCTTGCGCAGGGCCACTTCCACGTGGTCGTCCATCGCGACCACCTCGGAGGCGGGCACGACGCGGGCGCGGGGATGCTGCAGGGAAGCGAGGGCCTCCGGCGCGCCCACCAGCAGCAGCTGCGCTTGCGGATGGGCCTGCAGGAAGTGCCGGCAAGCGGCGAGGGTGACGCGGGGGCCGTGGTCGCCCCCCATGCAATCGACTGCCAGGGTGGTCGTCATGGCCTCAACTGTAGAGCCACGCGCGGGCCGGCAGGAGCGGACGGGTCACGGGCGGACATGAAAAAGGCCCGGCCTGCGGAGCAGCAACCGGGCCCGTGGACGCGATCGGCGATCAGGCGTCGTTCTTGGTCTTGAGCACCTTGCGGCCACGGTAGAAGCCCGTGGGGCTGATGTGGTGGCGCAGGTGGGTTTCGCCGGTGGTCGGCTCCACCGCGATGCCGGGCACCGTCAGTGCGTTGTGCGAACGGTGCATGCCGCGCTTGGAAGGCGACTTCTTGTTTTGCTGGACGGCCATGACGGGCTCCTGGAATCGTTGGACTGCCCGTCACGCACGACGGCAGCAGGTGGATGGGTTGGACGATGCGCGCACACCCCCCCGCAGTGCCTGCGGGCGGCCTTGCGGCGCGAAGCCGACGATTATAGCCCAAGTGGCTTTCCCTGCTACTTGCCCGACTTGAGCCGGCTCAGCACGGCAAAGGGGTTCTCCTTCTGCGCGGCGGCGGCCTCGAATTCCGGATCGCTGGAGGACAATTTCACGGGCTCGGGGCACACCTCGTGCCGCGGGGCCACGGGCACCTCCATGAGCAGTTCGTCCTCCACCAGCTCGACCAGGTCGAAGCTGCGGCTCAGCGCCAGCAGGTCCTCCTCGGAGGCGTCGTCCTCGGCGGCGGCGGTCTCCTCGTCCGGCACGAAGCGGAAGGAGCGGTCCACGTTCAGGGCCACGTCCACGGGGTTCAGGCAGCGCTGGCAAACCAGCGGCAGGGTGGTGGCGGCATCGAGGTGCACCCACACCTCGGGGTGCACGTGCCGCGGGTTCAGCAGCTCGCCGCGGGCGTGCCAGCGCACGGGGGCGGCGTCGCCGGGCCGCTGCGTCTCCGCCGCGAGCCGCCGGAAGCTCTGCAGGGCCTCGCTCGCCTCCAGCTCGGCGCCTTCCTCGGCGAAGCGGCGAACGTCCAGTCGGTGCGGGTCGAAGTCCTTGGCCATGTTTTCAGTGTAAGAGAATCGGGCATGCCCCCTGCCCCAGCCGCCCCGCCCGCCCGCGCCCT
>DASWUI010000326.1:0-5157 GCA_036401715.1 Ramlibacter sp.
CCTCGGGGGGCAGCGACGACACGAAGCGCGGAGCGTGGGGGTCACCATCTTTTCAGTACAGGCCGTGCACGCGGGCGTGCAGGCGGCTGAGGCCCAGCAGGGCGTCGGTGAAGGGCGTGGGCACGCCGGTCATCTCGCCCATCTCCTTGACCACGGTGACCAGGGCGTCGATCTCCACCGGCTTGCCGGCCTCCACGTCCTGCAGCAGTGAGGTCTTGAAGGCGCCCAGCTTGCGCGTGACCTGGTGCCTGTCCTCCGGCTGCTGCGCGATCGGGATGCCGACGCGCGCGCCGATCTCGCGCGCTTCCAGCATCACGGCGGAGATGAAGCCGCGCACGAGGTCGTCGTTGAGGATCAGGTCGGTGGTGGCGCCGGTGATGGCGCTGACCGGGTTGACGGTCATGTTGCCCCACAGCTTGTACCAGGCGTCCTTCTGGATCTGTTCGGACAGCACCGTCTCGAAGCCGGCCTTCTCCAGCAGCGCGGCCAGTTGCTGCACGCGCTGCGTCTTCTCGCCCGAGGGCTCGCCGATGATCAGCTTGTTGCCGAAGTGGTGCTGCACGTAGCCCGGTTCGCGCAGCGCGCAGCTCGCGTGCACCACGCAGCCGACGATGTGCCTGGCGGGAACGGCTTCGGCGATGGCGCCGTCCGGGTCCACGGCCTTCAGGCGCGTGCCGGCGTACGGGCCGCCGAAGCCCTGGAAGAACCACCAGGGCACGCCGTTCATGGCGGTCAGCACGATGGTGCCGGGTCCGATCAGGGGACGGATGGAGCGGGCCACGTCCGCCATCGCCGGCGCCTTGACCGCCACCACCACCAGGTCCTGCACGCCCAGCTCCGACGGCGCGGCGCTGGCCTGCACCCTGGCGGCCAGGGTCTCGCCGCCTTCCTGCAGGCGCAGGCCATGCGCGCGCAGGGCATCCAGGGTCGCGCCGCGCGCCACCACGCTCACTTCGCAGCCCGCGCGCGCGAGCTTCACGCCCAGCCAGCCGCCGATGGCCCCGGCGCCGTAGATGCAGGCCTTCATGCCAGCCTCCGCCGAGCCGCCTCAAGGAGGCTGGGGCCCCCTCGGGGGGCAGCGCAGTACACGGAGTGACAAGCGTGGGGGCTCATGATTTGTAGCCCGTGCCGTGCCGCTGTTCGACCAGGCGCGTCATCGCGTCGAAGACGTCCTGCCCGGCGCCGAAGCGCTGGTCGAACTGGAAGGAGTCGTGCGTGGTCTTCTTCGCCACCGGCTCCGGGACCGGGATCGCGCGGCCCAGCGCCGCCTGCGTCACCTGGACGTCGCAGGCGCGCTGCAGCGTCCACAGCCGCACGAAGGTCAGCGGCAGCGTCGGCCCGGCGGCCAGCAGCCCGTGGTTGCGCAGGATCATCAGCGGCTTGTCCCCCAGGCTGGCCAGCAGGCGCGGCGCTTCGTCGGCATGGATCGTGATGCCCTCGAAGTCATGGTAGGCCACCATGTCGTGCAGCTGCGCCGAATAGAAGTTGTTCTGCGCCAGCCCGCCTTCGGTGCAGGCGACCGCCAGCCCGTTGGTGGTGTGCGTGTGCATCACGCAGTGCGCCTGCGGCACGCTCTCGTGGATCGCCGCGTGGATGGTGAAGCCGGCCGGGTTCACCGGCCAGGGGTTGTGCGCATCCAGCTTGTTGCCCTGCACGTCGATCTTCAGCAGGTTGCTCGCCGTGACCTCGCAGTAGTGCAGCCCGAAGGGATTGATCAGGAACTGCTTCTCGCCGCGCGTGACGCTGTCGGGCAGGCGCACCGTGATGTGGTTGTAGATCATCTCCGTCCAGCCCAGCATGTCGAAGATGCGGTAGGCGGCGGCGAGCTGCACGCGCGCCTGCCACTCGTCCGGGTGCATGCCGGGCGTGCGGGGCTGCAGCAGGGCGTTCATGGCCCGGCTCCTCAGTAGTTGCCCTTGGGCGCGGCCTGCGGCGCGCCGCCCTTGAACTTCGCGGCCAGCGCGCTGGTGGACTTCACCATCAGGTTGCTGTCGGTGCCCACGGCGATGAAGGTCGCGCCCATTTCCACGTGCTTGCGGGCCAGCGCCTCGTCCAGCGTGAGGATGCCCACGGCCTTGCCGGCCTTCTGGATGCGCTTGAACGCGTCCTCGTGCAGCGCCTGCATCTCGGGATGCCAGGGGTCGCCGACGTGGCCGAAGGCGGCCGAGATGTCGGACGGGCCGATGAAGACGCCGTCGATGCCGTCCACCGCGGCGATCGCGTCGAGATTCTTCATGCCTTCGCGCGTTTCCACCTGCACCAGCAGGCACACCTCGCGGTTGGCCTCTTTTGCGTACGACGCATTGCGGCCCCAGCCGGAGGCGCGGGTGGCGGCCATGCCGCGGATGCCCTCGGGCGGATAGCGCATGCAGCGCACCAGCTCGCGCGCCTGCTCCGCCGTGTCCACCATGGGCACCAGGATGGTCTGGATGCCGACGTCCAGGTACTGCTTGATCAGCGCCTGGCCGACGTAGCCGTGGCCCATGGGCACCCGCGCAATCGCGTGCACGCCGGGGTAGCCGGCGATCACCTGCGACTGCTGCAGCAGGTTCAGCGGGTCGTTGGGCGTGTGCTCGGCGTCCAGCAGCAGCCAGTCGAAGCCGGCGGCGGCGCAGATCTCGGTGTTCAGCGGTCCCAGCAGGCTGACCCACAGGCCGTACTGCGTGCGCTTCTCGGCGATGGCCTTCTTGAAGGCGTTGACTGGCGTTTTCATCGTGCGTTGTCCCCTTGGCTGAATTCGAAGGTAAAGCGGCCCAGCGGCCCGTAATCGGCGTCGAACACGTCGCCGCGCCTGGCGATCGCGGGGCGGGTGAAGGACCCGGCCAGCACGACCTCGCCGGCTTCCAGGCACTCGCCCCAGGGCGCGAGCTTCTGGGCCAGCCAGGCGATGCCGACCGCGGGATCGCCCTGCACGCCGGCCGCGAGCCCGGTTTCTTCCACCACGCCATTCTGGCGCAGGATGGCGCCCACCCAGGGCAGGTCCACCTCGCGCGGACGCACCTTGCGGCCGGCCAGGATGATGCCGGCGTTGGCGGCGTTGTCGCTGATGGTGTCGAACACCTTGCGCATGGCTTTCGTGTGGCGGTCGAACTGCTCGATGCGCGCGTCGATGATCTCGATGGCCGGCTGCACGTAGTCGGTGGCCGCGAGCACCTCCTCCACGCCGACGTTCGGACCCTCCAGCCGGTGCTTGAGGATGAAGGCGAGTTCCACTTCCACGCGCGGCGCGATGAAGCGCTCGAAGGGAATCTGGCCGGGCGCGAAGAACATGTCGTCCAGCAGCGTGCCGTAGTCCGGCTCGTCGATCTGGCTGGACTGCTGCATCGCGCGCGAGGTCAGGCCGATCTTGTGGCCGCGGACCTTGCGGCCCTGGGCGACCTTCATCGCGACCCAGGCACGCGAGATCGCGTAGCCGTCGGCGATGGTCATGCCGGGAAATCGCTTGGAGAAGTGCTCGACCTGCACGCGTGATTTCTCGCTGGCGTCGAGTTCGGCGGCGAGCTGCTGGATGGTCTGGGGATCGAGCATCGTTGGTTCCGTCATCCCCGCGGAGGCGGGGATCCAAGGCGTCCTGCCGCGCTGCGCGCGGCCTTCAATGCTTTGGGTCCCCGCCTCCGCGGGGATGACCGGCTTTTTCATTTGTTGAACAGCGGATGCAGCGTGCTGTGCTTGCCGTCGTACACCTGCCCCGCGCTCTCGTCGATCTGCAGCGTGATGCCGATCAGCTCCTGCTGGAAGATGGGCGCGAAGTGTTCCTTGACCTTCGCGAACAGCCGGTCGCCGGCCTCCTTCTTCACCTCCTCGCTGCGTCCCGCCGCCATCCGCACGTTCAGGTACACGAAGGCATAGTCCCCCTTGCCGTCGGCCACCGCGTAATGCGCCGCCGGGTACGCCAGCACACGCGTGCCCCCGGTGGGGAACACCTGCTTGCCGCCCTCGTCGAGGATGGTGAGCATCTCATCGGCCAGCGTCCGGCACAGTGCCGAGACGTCTGTCTTGCTTTCGATGTTGGGCGTGTAGAGGATGACGCAGTGCGGCATGGCATTCCCGAATTGGGGTCAGATTCCAATTAAAGGCGCTGGTTGATGCTGGTGTAGCCCTCGGCCGACGAGGCCTGCGCCTTCGGGATCGCCGTGCCAGTCGCCGGCGTCACGGGAAACACGGCATTGATCTGCCCCGTGCCCGACGCGCCGAAATAAGGCGTGACCACTTCGGCCTTGCCGTCGTACTCGGACCAGCCCAGCGCGCCCAGCAGCATCGCGGTGTCGTGCATGAAGCCTTCGCCGTGTCCCTTGGCCGCGTACTCGGGCAGCATGCCGCAGAACTGCTGCCATTCCCCGGCCTGCCACAGGCGCACCACTTCGCGGTCCAGCGTCTCCAGGAAGGGGCTCCAGATCCTGAACGCGAACTCCGGCGCCAGGCCGTTCTGCGCGAAGCGGTGCGACAGCGAGCCGCTCGCGAAGAAGGCGACCGTGCCGTCGTAGTGGTCCTCCACCGCGCGGCGCATGGCCCAGCCGAGGCGCGCGCTGTCGTTGAGGTAGTGCGCCTGGCACAGTGCCGACACCGAGACCACCCTGAAATGCTGGTCGGTGTTCATGTAGCGCATGGGCACGATGGTCCCGTACTCCGGCGCCAGCGTGGTCCTGTCGTGCGCCAGCGTCTCCACGCCCCAAGCGTTGCAGGTCTCGGCCAGCAGCTTGCCCAGCTCCGTGTTCCCCGGGAACTCGTACGGCAGGTTGCTGATGAAATGCGGCAGCTCGTTGCTGGTGTACAGGCCCTTGAAGTGCGGTCCGCAGTTGACGTGGTAGTTGGCGTTGACCAGCCAGTGGGTGTCGAACACCACGATGGTGTCCACGCCCAGTTCCCGGCAGCGCCGGCCGATCTCCTGGTGCCCGTCGATGGCGTCCTGTCGGGTGCCCTGGCGCGGGCCGGGCAGCTCGCTCAGGTAGATCGAGGGGACGTGGGTGACCTTGGCGGCGACGGCTAGTTTCCCCATGGTCACGCTCCCCAATGGGGAATGTGGTGCGAGCCCAGCGACACCGCGATGTTCTTCGGCTCCAGGAACACCTCGTAGCTCCAGGTCCCGCCCTCGCGCCCCGTGCCCGAAGCCTTCGTGCCGCCGAAGGGCTGGCGCAGGTCGCGCACGTTCTGGCTGTT
>DASWUI010000327.1:0-2123 GCA_036401715.1 Ramlibacter sp.
GGCTGGACATCGATTCCACCGGGCTGCTGGTGCTGACGCAAGACGGGCGCGTGGCCCGCCAGCTGATCGGGGAGGACTCCGGCGTGGAGAAGGAGTACCTGGTGCGGGTGGCCTTCGGCGCGGTGACCAGCGACGTGCAGGCGGTGTTCCCGCCTTCGCAGCTCGCGCGCCTGCGCCACGGCCTGAGCCTCGATGGGCAGCCGCTGAAGCCGGCCAGGGTGGACTGGCAGAACCCGGAGCAGCTGCGCTTCGTGCTCACGGAAGGCAAGAAGCGGCAGATCCGCCGCATGTGCGAGCTGGTCGGGCTGAAGGTCGTGGGCCTCAAGCGCGTGCGCATCGGCCGCGTGACGCTGGGACAGTTGCCCCTGGGACAGTGGCGCTACCTGGGGCCGCACGAGCGCTTCTGACCCCGGCATGGGTGCGGACGGTGCCCTGGGGCCGACCAAAGGTGCCGGCCGGTGACAAGGTGTTCCATAAACTTGGGTTTTTGTACTAGTACAAGGACGCGCAAAGTGGCAGGCACCCTGAACATCGTGGGCTTCGGCAAGGAAGACATCGAAAACGTCCTGGCGAAGCTCACCGCCCGCGAGGTGGACCAGCTCGCCTTCGGCGCCGTGCAGCTCGATGGCAAGGGCACCATCCTGCAGTACAACGCCGCCGAAGCCGGAATCACCGGGCGCGACCAGAAGGCGGCGATCGGCAAGAACTTCTTCCGCGACGTCGCCCCCTGCACCAGCACGCCCACCTTCAAGGGCGTGTTCGACGCGGGCGTGCGCGCCGGCAACCTGAACACCATGTTCGAGTACGTGTTCGACTACAACATGACCCCGACCAAGGTGAAGATCCACATGAAGAAGGCGATCAGCGACGACACCTTCTGGATCTTCGTCAAGCGGCTGTGACCCGGCCCTGGTGGGAACCGCGCGCCGCCCTGCGGCGCTTCGTCGCCGACCTGCTGGCCGACGAACTCGCGCGCCATCGGCGCGCCGCGCTGCCGCACGCGCAGCTGTGGGGCGACGCCTTGCGGCTGGACGCCGACCTGGGCGTCGACTCGCTGGAACTGATGACCGTGGCCACGGCGCTGGCCGAAGCCCTGCACCTGCACGCCTCGGGCATCGAGGACTACCTGCTCGCGCGCCGCACGCTGGGCGAGTGGGTGGACATCGCGCACACGGGGCTCGAGCGCTTCAGCGACGTGCTCACCTTCCGCACCTCCGGCAGCACCGGCACGCCGAAGCCCTGCCTGCACCCGCTGGACGCGCTGCGGCAGGAGACACGGCACCTGGCGACGCTGTTCCCGGGCCGACGGCGCATCCTGGCGGCGGTTCCGGCCCACCACATCTACGGCTTCCTGTTCACCATGCTGCTGCCGCGCGAGCTGGGCATGCCCGAGGAGGCCGTGCAGGACATGCGCGGCAGCACGCCGGCCTGGCTGGCGCGCGGCGCGCTGCCCGGCGACCTCGTGGTCGGCCACCCCGAGTTCTGGCGCGCGGTGGCGCGCACCGTACCCGCTCTCCCGCCGGATGTGCTGGGGGTGACGTCGACGGCCCCGTGCCCCGACGAGGTGGCGCAGCACTTGCAGCGCGCGGGGCTGTGCCGGCTGGTCCAGGTGTATGGCGCTTCGGAAACGGCCGGCATCGGCGCGCGCCAGTCGCACGAGCACGCCTACGAGCTCTTCCCCCACTGGCGGTTCGACGAAGCCAATCCGCACTGGCTGCTGCGCACGCTGCCCGACGGCGGCGAGCAGGCGGCCGTTCTGCCTGATGCGCTGATCCCCGCGGGCGGGCGGCGCTTCCGGGTGGGCGCGCGGCACGACGAGGCGGTGCAGGTGGGCGGCATCAACGTGTTCCCGGCGCGCGTGCGCGAGGTGCTGCGGCGCCACCCGGCGGTGCAGGACGCGGCCGTGCGGCTGATGCGGCCGGAAGAGGGGACGCGGCTGAAGGCCTTCATCGTGGCCAGGGGCTCGCAGCGCCGGGAGCAGGACCTGGTGGCGGAACTGCAGCAGTGGGTGGAGCGCGAGCTCACCACGCCGGAGCGGCCGAAGGCGATCCGCTTCGGCGCCGCACTGCCGCTGACGCCCTCGGGCAAGCTGGCCGACTGGAACCTGCTCGACTGAGGCGGCT
>DASWUI010000328.1:0-1856 GCA_036401715.1 Ramlibacter sp.
AGCTTGTACAGCGTGAGGTTGATCCGGTGGTCGGTCATGCGCCCCTGCGGGAAGTTGTAGGTGCGGATGCGGTCGGAACGGTCGCCGCTGCCGATCAGGCCCTTGCGGGTGGCGGCCTCCTTGGCAGCACGCTCGGAGCGCTCCTTCTCCTGGATGCGGGCGGCCAGCACCTGCAGGGCCTTGGCCTTGTTGCGGTGCTGCGAGCGGTCGTCCTGGCACTCGGCGACGATGCCGGTGGGGATGTGCGTGATGCGCACGGCGGAGTCCGTCTTGTTCACGTGCTGGCCGCCGGCGCCGGATGCGCGGAAGGTGTCGATGCGCAGGTCGGCCGGGTTGATCTGCACCGCGGTCGCCTCGTCCGGTTCCGGCAGCGCGGCGACCGTGCAGGCGCTGGTGTGGATGCGGCCCTGGTTCTCGGTGGCGGGGACCCGCTGCACGCGGTGTCCGCCCGACTCGAACTTCAGCCTGCCGTAGGCGCCTTCGCCCAGGATGCGGATCACCACTTCCTTGTAGCCGCCGACTTCGCCTTCGCTCTCGCTCACCACCTCGGTGCGCCAGCCCTGGCGTTCCGCGTAGCGCGTGTACATGCGCAGCAGGTCGCCCGCGAACAGCGCGGATTCGTCGCCGCCGGTGCCGGCGCGGATTTCCAGGAACACGTTGCGCACGTCGTCCGGGTCGCGGGGCAGCAGCAGGCCCTGCAGCTCGCTTTCCAGCGAAGGCAGTTCCGCCTCGAGCGCGGCAATCTCCTCCCTGGCCATGTCGGCCATCTCGGGGTCGTCCATCATCTCCCGCGCCTGTGCGAGCCCCCGCTCGCACTGCAGGAAGCGCTGGTAGACGCCGTTGACCTCGGTGACTTCCGCGTGCTCGCGCGTGAGCTCGCGGAAGCGCTCCATGTCGTTCACCACCTCGGGCTGCGAAAGGAAGAAGTCCAGTTCCTGCAGGCGGACCGGGAAGCGCTCGAGTTGCTGGCGGAGGAAGGGTTTCATGCGCTGGGGGAAAAGGATGTCATTGCGGGCTCGACCCGCAATCCATTGCTGCTGGGGCGCCATGGATGCCGGGTCGGGCCCGGCATGGCATGGTGCGGCGTGGCGGGGCGTGCAGGCCCGCTAACGCTCTTTGCGCAGGAAGAAGTGCTCGATCGCCGCGCTGGCGCGCTGGCGCGACTCGGCGTCGCCGGCGCGCAGTTCGGCCATCGCGCCGTGCAGCATCTTCTGGGTGAGGCCGCGCGACAGGGCCTCGAGCACGGCGTCGACGTCCTCGCCCTTGGCCAGCAGCTTGCGGGCACGCGCCAGTTCGGCGGCGCGCCATTCGTCGGCCTGGGAATTGAGCTGCTGGATCAGGGGCACCACGTGGCGCTGGTCCAGCCAGTGCACAAAGCTCTGCACGCCGGCGTCGATGATCGCTTCGGCCTGGGCGACCGCGGCCTGCCGGTTGGCATGGCCGGTCTGCACCACGTGCGCGAGGTCGTCGACGGTGTACAGGTAGACGTCTTCCAGCGCCTTGACTTCCTGCTCGATGTCGCGCGGCACGGCCAGGTCCACCATGAACATGGGGCGGTGCTTGCGCGCCTTGAGCGCGCGCTCGACGGCGCCCAGGCCGATGATGGGAAGCTGGCTGGCGGTGGAGCTCACCACCACGTCGAATTCGTGCAGCCGGTTGGCCAGGTCGGCCAGGCGCATCACCTCGCCGCCGAAACGGGAGGCCAGCTTCTCGCCGCGCTCCAGCGTGCGGTTGGCGATGGCGATGGATTTGGGATTCTTCGCCGCGAAGTGCGTGGCGGCCAGCTCGATCATCTCGCCGGCGCCCACGAAGAGCACGCGCACCTGCGTCAGGTCTTCGAACAGCTGGCCCGCCAG
>DASWUI010000329.1:0-2481 GCA_036401715.1 Ramlibacter sp.
CAACCAGGGCAGCTACGGCAGCCACGGCGGCGGCATGGGCAGCAGCATGGGCGGGCAGGGCAGCTACGGCAGCCAGGGCTATGGCGGCCAAGGCTACGGCAGCCAAGGCTACGGCAGCCAAGGCTACGGCAGCCAGGGCTATGGCTCCGGCGGGCAGGGCTACAGCGGCGGCATGGGTGGCGGCTATGGCGGCAGCCAGGGCAACTTCGGCGGCGGCGGCATGGGCAGCTATGGCCAGAGCGGCTATGGCGGCGGCCAGAGCCAGGGCGGCGGCAGCGGCGGCGGCTATGGGCAGGGCGACTGGGGCCAGGGTTCCGGCGGCGGCCAGGGCTACGGCGGCCAGGGTGGCGGCATGGGCAGCCACGCGCACACCGGCAGCCACAGCCAGGGCCACCACGATCCCGAATACCACCAGTGGCGCGAAGAGCAGATCCGCAACCTGGACAACGACTACCAGTCCTGGCGGCAGGAGCGCTACAGGAAGTTCAGCGACGAGTTCAGCAGCTGGCGCAACAGCCGCGGCGGCCAGGGCCAGGGCGGCTCCTCCGGATCCGGCGGCTCCTACGGGTCGTCCAGCGGCATGGGCGGCGCCGGCGGCGTGAGCGGCTCCAGCGGCGACACCAGCATGGGCGGCTCCGCCGGCATCAGCGGCGCGCAGGGCTCCTCGGGCTCCAGCGGCTCCGGTTCGTCCGGCAGCGGCCTGGGCAGCTCGGGCAGCTACGGGTCCACCGGCCAGAGCGGATCGAGCAGCCTGAGCGGCTCCAGCGGCATGGGCAGCGCCGGGACTTCCATGAGCGGAGGCACGGCGAACCCCGGCAACGTGGGGAGCTCGGGCAGCACGGGCAGCAGCGGGTCGGGCGGCAGCAGCGGCAGTTCGGCCGGCGGCAGCTCGGGCAGCAGCAGTTCCGGCAGCAGCGGCAGCAGCAGTACGAGGAAGTAAGCCATTGAAGTTCCGCGGCGCCGTGGAAGCGGCGCCGCCTTTTTTTCGTTCATGCACAACAGGGAGAAGCAGATGGACGCACGGATGCTCACGGTGCCGGCGCTGCTCGCGCTGGCGCTTTCCTTCGGCGGGGTGCAGGCCCAGACCCCCGGCACCGGCAGCTCGGTCACCGGCGGCCAGTCCGCGCCGGCCGCGCAGCCCGGCGCCGGTACCCGCAACCTGCCGGCCAGGAGCAACATCGCGCGGGGCGACCGCAAGTTCATCGAGGAAGCGGCCAACAGCGGCATGTTCGAGGTGCAGGTGGCGCAGCTCGCCGCCAGCAAGGCGACCGACCCCAACGTCAAGAGCTTCGCCGGCATGCTGGTGGACCACCACACGGCGGCCAACAACGAGCTGGTGAAGATCGCCAACGCCAGGGGCGTGGAGCTGCCGGCCGCGCCCAAGCGCGCGCTGCGCCGGGACATCGAGAAGCTGGGCAAGAAGAACGCGGAGGAGTTCGACCGCGACTTCGTGCGCAACGTGGGCATCAAGGCCCACGAGAAGGACATCAAGCTGTTCCGCAAGGCCAGCAAGGACGTGAAGGACGCCGAGCTGAAGGCCTTCGCGGCCCGGACGCTGCCGGTGCTGCAGGAACACCTGGCCGCGGCGCAGAAGCTGCCGCAGTCCGGCAGGAACGCGGCGGCCATGGGTGCCGCCCGCAAGTAGCGACCCTGCCTGGCCCTGAACCGGAGGAGGTGCACCATGCGTTCCGCCACCCTGGTGTTCTGCGCGGCCGCCGTGCTGGCGGCGCAATCCGCGCTGGCCGGCCCGCGCGCCGGCGTCTATGCGGCCGCCGCCGCGGCCGAGGCCAGGCCGCTCGGGGCCACGCAGCGGCTGGAGCGCCGCTTCCTCCAGATCACGGCCGCCAACCTGCGCTTCCAGTCCGAGGCTTCCCGCCTGGCGCTGGCGCGCTCCAACAATCCGGCGGTGAAGGACCTGGCGAACACGCTGCTGGCGCGCCAGCAGACCGCGCAACCCGAGCTGCTGCGCCTGCTGCACGCGCGCGGCATGGCCATGCCCATTCCGCGCAACGAGCACGGCAAGATGCTCAAGCAGCTGGGCAAGCTCAATGGCGCGAAGTTCGACCGGCTCTACGTCGACGAGGTCGTGCTGCGCTCGCACCAGGCGGACATCGCCAACTACGAGAAGGTGGGCGCGCAGGCCCAGGACGCGGTGCTCAAGGCGTGGATCGAGCGGCAGCTGCCCGCGCTGCGCTTCCAGTTCGCCAAGGCGGGCAAGGCCCTGCCGAGCGCCGCCCTGCGCGGGCAGCGCGCGGTGTAGCGCGCCTTACTGCGGGTTGTAGCCGGTGACGCGCCAGCGGCCGTCGGCTTCGCGCATGGTGGTGACGGCTTCCAGCACGTCCTTCTTGCCGGCGAACTGCGTGAGGAAGACGGCGGTGACGTAATCGCCGTCGGGGCGGCCGGCGATGGAGCGCTTGTAGACCACTTCCACCGGCTTGCGTTCGACGAGCGCGCCGAAGGGCTCGCGCACCTTCGGGATGT
>DASWUI010000330.1:0-2012 GCA_036401715.1 Ramlibacter sp.
ATAAGTACTTTACATACCTAATAAGACCGCCTCCCACATGGGAGGTTTTTTTGTTTTTTATGAGCGAATTTTATAGACAGAAAGCAGAACCATATCAGCAACGCGCAGGACCTCGCCACCGAGGACCTGATCACGCCCACCGACATGGTGGTGACGCTCTCGCACGCGGGCTACATCAAGAGCCAGCCCCTGGGCGAATACCGGGCGCAGAAGCGCGGCGGCCGCGGCAAGCAGGCCACCCAGACGAAGGAAGACGACTGGATCGACCAGCTCTTCATCGCCAACACGCACGACTACCTGCTGGCCTTCTCCAACCGCGGGCGGCTCTACTGGCTCAAGGTGTGGGAGGTGCCGGCGGGTTCGCGCGGATCGCGCGGCCGGCCCATCGTCAACATGTTCCCGCTGCAGGAAGGCGAGAAGATCAACGTGGTGCTGCCCCTGACGGGCGAATTCCGCAGCTTCCCCGAGGACCACTTCGTGTTCATGGCCACTTCCATGGGCACGGTGAAGAAGACGGCGCTGCACGAATTCAACAACCCGCGCAAGGCCGGCATCATCGCCGTGGACCTGGACGCCGGCGACTACCTCATCGGCGCGGCGCTCACCGACGGCAAGCACGACGTGATGCTGTTCTCCGACGGCGGCAAGGCGGTGCGCTTCGACGAGAACGACGTGCGGCCGATGGGCCGCAATGCCCGCGGCGTGCGCGGCATGATGCTGGACGAGGGCCAGAGCGTGATCGCCATGCTGGTGGCCGAGGACGAGACGCAGAGCGTGCTGACGGCCACCGAGAACGGCTACGGCAAGCGCACGCCGATCACCGAGTACACCCGCCATGGCCGCGGCACCAAGGGCATGATCGCCATCCAGCAGAGCGAGCGCAACGGCAAGGTCGTGGCCGCCACGCTGGTGCACGCCGACGACGAGATCATGCTGATCACCGACCGCGGCGTGCTGGTGCGCACCCGGGTGAGCGAAATCCGCGAACTCGGCCGGGCGACGCAGGGCGTCACGCTGATCGGACTGGACGAAGGCTCCAAGCTGAGCGGCCTGCAGCGCATCGTGGAGAACGATGCGGGCAATGGCGAAGGCGAGGAGCCCGCCGCCGACTAAAGCCGTCCGTCATCCCGGCCCGCTATCCGTCATCCCCGCCTGCCATCCGTCATCCCCGCCTGCCATCCGTCATCCCCGCGGAGGCGGGGACCCAAGGCTTCCAGGAAGGGCGGCCGCCGGCCGCCGCTCCGACGCTTTGGATCCCCGCCTCCGCGGGGATGACGACGAAGGGCTTCCGCGCGGATGACGATCAGAAGCCTTCGCGGCGATGACCAAGCAGCACCCCCGGCGATAACCAAGCAGCCCCCGGCGATGACCAAGCAGCAGCCCCCGGTATAGTTCGTCTTCCCACCCGTATGCCCAAGACCCTCGCAGAACTCCGCACCAGCATCGACCAGGTCGACCGCGAGCTCCTGGCGCTGCTGAACCGCCGCGCGGCGCTGGCCAACGAGGTCGGCGAGATCAAGCGCGCCGAGGGCTCGCCCGTGTTCCGCCCCGAGCGCGAGGCGCAGGTGATCAACGGCCTGCAGGCCGCCAACCCCGGGCCGCTCAAGCCCGACAACATCGCCCACGTCTGGCGCGAGATCATGTCCGCCTGCCGCGCCCTGGAGGCGCCGCAGCGCGTGGCCTACCTCGGCCCCGCCGGCACCTTCAGCGAAGCGGCCGCCCTGCAGTTCTTCGGCTCCAGCATCGAGCACGTGCCCTGCGTGAGCATCGACGAGGTGTTCCGCGCCACCGCCGCCGGCACCGCCGAATACGGCGTGGTGCCGGTGGAGAACTCCACCGAAGGCATCGTCGCCCGCTCGCTCGACCTGTTCCTGCAGACGCCCCTGCACATCGTGGGCGAGACCAGCCTGCTGGTGCGCCACAACCTGCTGCGCAAGGACAACCCCTCCCTCGACGGCATCGAGGTCGTGCTGGCGCACCCGCAGGCGCTCGCACAGTGCCAGGGGTGGCTG
>DASWUI010000331.1:0-1507 GCA_036401715.1 Ramlibacter sp.
CCGGGATTCTACAATGCCGCACTCCGCCCCCTTCCCGCCCCCCATGACCACGTCCCCCGCGGCGCACGCCGTTGCCTGGCTGCACACGGCCCGCTTCCTCACCACGGCGCCGCGGCTCGAGCACCTGCCCGCACTGGAAGTCCCCGAGATCGCCTTCGTCGGACGCTCCAATGCGGGCAAGTCCACCTGCATCAACACGCTCACCCAGCAGAAGCGCCTGGCGTTCGCCTCCAAGACGCCGGGCCGCACGCAGGCCATCAACCTGTTCGCCCTGGGCAAGCAGGGCCTCACCGACGCCGTGCTGGCGGACCTCCCCGGCTACGGCTACGCCGCCGTGCCCAAGGCCGACAAGATCCGCTGGCAGCAGGTGATGGCCAATTACCTGGTCACGCGGGAGAACCTCACCGGCGTGGTGATGCTGGTCGACCCGCGCCAGGGCCTCACCGAGCTGGACGACATCCTGCTGGAAGTGATCCGGCCGCGCGTCGAGCAGGGACTGAAGTTCCTGGTGCTCCTGACCAAGGCCGACAAGCTGAACCGTTCCGAGCAGAACAAGGCGCTGTCCATCGCGCGACTCCAAACCGGCGGCGGGGAGGCGAGACTGTTCTCCGCGCTGAAGAAGCAGGGGGTGGAGGAAGCCTCGCTCCTCCTGTGGCAGTGGGCGCATCCCGACGCGCAACCGGAGTCGCCATGACCATCCAGACCTGGCAGCAGCCGCTTCCCCACGGCATCACCCTCAGCTGCCGTGCCACCGGGGAGCGCGGCCGCCCGGTCCTGGTGTTCCTGCACGGCTTTCCGGAAGCCGCCTTCGTGTGGGACGAACTGCTGGAGCACTTCGCGCAACCGGCCAACGGCGGCTACCGCTGCGTGGCACCCAACCTGCGCGGCTACGAGCAGTCCTCGCAGCCGGCGGACGTGGCAGCCTACCGTCCCAAGCACCTGGTGCAGGACGTCAGGGCGCTCGCGGAAATCGAAGGCGCGCCGCTCGCCTGCCTCGTGGCCCACGACTGGGGCGGCGCGGTGGCCTGGAACTTCGCCAACCAGCTGCCGCAGCTGGCGCAGCGCTTGGCGATCATCAACTCGCCGCACCCCGGCACCTTCCTGCGCGCGCTGAAGTCCAGCCCCCGGCAGCGCGAAGCCAGCGCCTACATGAATTTCCTGGTCCGGCCCGATGCGGAGAAGCTGCTGCGCGAGGACGGCTACCGCCGGCTGCTCGACTTCTTCACCCGCTGGGGCCGCGCGCCGTGGCTCACGGAGGAAGTGAAGGCGCGGTACCAGGCGGTGTGGGACCAGAGCCTCACCGGTGGACTGAACTACTACCGCGCCTCGCCCCTGCGCCCGGCGCGCGAGGGCGACCCGGGCGCCGACGCCATCGAGCTGCCGCGGGAAATGCTCACGGTGGACATCCCGACCCTGGTGCTGTGGGGCATGCAGGACGCCGCGCTGCTGCCCGAACTGGTGGAGGGCCTGGAGGAATACGTCCCGCGGCTCACCCTGGAGAAAGTGC
>DASWUI010000332.1:0-9033 GCA_036401715.1 Ramlibacter sp.
CGAACGCCCGCTTCACGGTGGCCGCCACCAACAACCCGGCGCTCGACGACGCCTGGGACGACCCCCGGGGCGTGGCGATCGACGCCTTCATCTTCGGCGGCCGCCGCTCGACCACCGTGCCGCTGGTGACGGAAGCCAACGACTGGGTGGAAGGCGTCTACATGGCCGCCACCATGGGCTCCGAGACCACCGCCGCCATCGTCGGCCAGGTCGGCGTGGTGCGCCGCGACCCCTTCGCCATGCTGCCCTTCACCGGCTACAACATGAGCGACTACTTCCAGCACTGGCTGAACCTGGGCCGCAAGCTGGAAGCCTCCGGCGCCAGGCTGCCCAAGATCTTCACCACCAACTGGTTCCGCAAGGGCGAGGACGGCAAGTTCGTCTGGCCCGGCTACGGCGAGAACATGCGCGTGCTCAAGTGGATGATCGACCGCATCGAAGGCCGCGTGCAGGGCGAAAAGCACGTGTTCGGCATCAGCCCCAGCTACCAGGAACTGAACTGGGAAGGCCTGCCCTTCACGAAGGAGCAGTTCGACCAGGTGATCAACATCGACCTGCCGGCCTGGGAAAAGGAGCTGGAGCTGCACCACGAACTCTTCGTGCAGCTGGAGCACCGCCTGCCCGTGGAGCTGAAGCAGACCAAGGCGCAGATCGAGAAGCGCCTGTCGGCCTGAGCGCGGCCGCCCCTCGAAACCAAGGGCCCTGCGGGGCCCTTTTTCAAGCGCCGGCCGGCAAGGTGAAGTAGAAGGCGGCGCCCGCCCCCGGGCGGGCCTCGGCCCACACCCGGCCGCCGTGCCGGACGACGATGCGCCGGACGCTCGCCAGGCCCAGGCCGGTGCCGGCGAACTCGCCCTCGTCGTGCAGGCGCTGGAAATTGCCGAACAGCCTGTCCGCGTGGGCCATGTCGAAGCCGGCGCCGTTGTCCCGCACGCAGAACACACGCTCGTCGCCGGCGCCCGGCCCGGCCTCGAAGGCGATGCGCGCCGGCCCCCTGCGGGCGGTGAACTTCCAGGCATTGCCCAGGAGGTTTTCCAGCAGCACGCGCAGCAGCCGGGCGTCGCCGTGCGCGCGCAGGCCCGGCTGCACCTGGCAGGCCACCGCGCGCCCGGGTTCGCGCTGGCGCAGTTCGTCCAGCACCGAGCGCGCCACCGCGCTGAGGTCCACCTCGGCGAAGGCGAGCTCCAGCTGCGACACGCGCGCCAGCGCCAGCAGCGCCTCGGTCTGGCCGCCCAGCCGCAGGGCGGCGGCGACCATGCGGCCGGCGTAGTGGCGCTCCTTGCCGCCGTCGCCGCCGGAGGCGTCGCCATCGAGCAGCCGCTGCAGCGCTTCGCCGAAGCCGACCAGGCTGGCGATGGAGCCGCGCAGGTCGTGCGCGAGCGCATGGGCGAAGCCGCGCAGCTCCTCGTTCGCCGCCTCCAGCTCGCGGGTGCGCTGGCGCACGCGCTGTTCCAGCTGCGCGTTGAGCGCCAGCAGCTCCTGCTCGTGCCGCAGGCGCTCGGTCAGGTCGCGCACCACCAGGCTCGCCAGCAGGGCGCCATCGCTGGTGCGGCAGGCCACGGCGGACACCTCCGCCTCGAACCGGGAGCCGTCGGCGCGCAGCATCGTCAGCTCGTCCCTGGACTGCCCCACGGCAACGCGCTGGCGCACCAAGTCGGCCAGCCGCCCGTCGCCGGGAACGGCCAGCTCGGTGCATGCCCGCCCGCGCATCTCCTCCTCGCTGCGGCCGAACAGGACGCAGGCCGCCGGATTGGCGCGCCGGATCGTGCCCCCGGGTCCGGCCTCGATGATGGCGTCGCTGCTCGCCTCGAACAGCAGGCGGTAGCGTTCCTCGCTCTCCACCAGGGCCAGCTGCGCCCGTTTCAGGCTGGTGACGTCCTGCGCGGTGCCGCGGTAGCCGGCGAAGCTGCCGTCCGGCGCGAACACCGGCGCGCCGGTGGTGGAGACGACGCGCGCCTGCGCGCCCTCGCCCGCCCAGAACTCGAAGTTGCGGAAGGGCCTGTGCTGCTCGAGGCACTTGCGGTGCTCGTCCCACAGCCCGGACAGCGGACGGAAGCCGGCCTCCCAGCGGGTCTTGCCCAGCGCCCCGCTGCCGAGGGCGTGCACCTCGCCGGGCGCCAGCAAGGTGAAGCGGAACTGCGCGTCCTGCTCCCACAGCCAGACGGCCTCGGACTCGGTCACCAGCCGCAGGCGCTCGTCGCGCAGCCGCGCCTCGCGCAGCAGCTGCTCCTCCTCGCTGACGTCCATCAGGGTGCCGACCAGCCGCCAGACACGGCCCGATTCGTCCACCTGCGACTCGCCTTCGCCGCGGATCATCTTCACGTCGCCGCCGGGGCCGAGGAAGCGATAGGCATAGGCCGCCGCGAGCCGGCGCTCGCCGGCTTGCGCGATCAGCGCCTCCAGCGGTCCCCGGTCGGCGGGATGCACGTGGTCGAGGAAGCGGGCCAGCGAGAGCTCCTGCAGGGCCCCGGCCTGCAATCCGAAGATGCGGTCGGCTTCCGGGGACCACCACAGCGCGCCGGTGCGCAGGTCCAGCGACCAGCTTCCCAACCGGGCCAGCCGCTGGGCGGCCTCGAGCATTGCTTCCTTTTCGCGCAGCTCGGACACGAGGTTCTTCAGGGCCTCGGCCGGCGGGGCATGGGCGCGGCGGGCACCGCTCAGGGGTGGATGGGGCATGTGGTGAGTTGCGGCACGGCCGGTGGCGCGGACGCGCCACCGATGAGCGTACACGGGCGGGGCGTTCCCGCTAGGGCTATTTTCTTACTTGTCGGGCAGGACGCCGGCCAAGAAAAAAGCCACCCGCAGGTGGCTTGGGAACGGTGGCGCCGGAGGGATCAGTCGCGCCAGGGCTTCAAATGGTAGGTCTCTGCCGGGGCTGCCGCGGCCTTGGCCGCCTTGCGCTGCAGCCATTGCTGCTGCCGCCGCCGGGCCCGGCGCCGCGCGATGCGGTGCGACCAGGCGTCGAGCACGTTCAGCAGCGGAGCCGGCAGCGCCTGCACCAGCTGGCTGACCAGCGTGTGGGTGTGGACTGCGCCCATGCCGCGGGTCCTCAGAGATAGCCGCGGGTGTCGCGCAGGGCGTCCTGGCTCATGGCGCGGCTCAGGTCGGCCATGATGCGGGCGTCGTTCAGGGCCAGGTGCCACAGCTTGTCGTCCTCGCGGCGCTGCTTGCGGGCGGCGGCCCAGGCGGACAGCGCGCGGGTGATCGGGGCGCCGATGGCAGCCAGGGCGTGGACAAAGCCACGGCCGAGGTGCAGGGTGCGGGCGGCTTCCAGGCCACGGCTGATGCGGGTGACGCCGCCGTGCTGGGTCGGATAGTCGATGTGGACGAAGCGTGCCATTTTGGTTTCTTTCCCGTTGAAAACGCTTGTGGCGGTATTGCCGGGTGCGTGAACCGAATACTAGGGTTCACCCTGATATTTTGCTACTTTTGAGTAGTGATGCATATCATTCAGGGAACGTATGAAACAAGCCAACTTCCGGACCCTGGACCTGAACCTGCTGCGGGTGTTCGACCAGGTCATGGCCGAACGGAACCTGACCCGGGCGGCCCGCAACCTGTCGATGACCCAGCCCGCCGTGAGCAACGCCCTGAACCGCCTGCGCGATGCGCTGGGCGACCGGCTGGTCACCCGCAGCGGCTATGGCGTCGAGCCCACCGCCAAGGCGCTGGCCCTGTGGCCGGCCGTCAGCGACGCCCTGCGCCAGCTGGAACGCTCGATCGCGCCCCGCGACTTCGTGGCCTCGGAGGCGACCAATGCCTTCACGCTGGCCATGGCCGACGCGACGGCCGCCGAAGTGGTGCCGGGGCTGGTCGAGATCCTGGAGAGCGACGCTCCCGGCATCTCCATTCGCATGATGCCGCTGACCACCCGCGACCCGCGCCGGCTGCTCGACGAAGGCACGGTGGACCTCGCGATCGGCTTCTTCCCTGCGGTGCTGGCCGACCTCACCGCCCAGGAGCAGAGCGGCGGCATGGCGCTGTTCGAGCACCAGCGCCTCTACGAAGGGCACTACGTCTGCGTGATGCGCAAGGGGCACAAGCTGGCCCGCGGGGCGCTCACCCTCGACCGCTTCTGCGAGGCGCGCCACATGCTGGTGAGCTTTTCCGGCCGCCCGTACGGCTTCATCGACGAGGCGCTCGCCTCGCTCGGCCGGCAGCGGCGCGTGGTGCTCACGGTCAACCAGTTCTTCACCGCCGGCCTCGTGGTGGAGAACTCCGACCTGCTCACCGTCCTGCCCCGGCATTTCATCGGCTCCACCGGCCGCGAGGAGCACCTGGTGCAGCGCGAACTGCCCTGCGAGGTGCCGCCGGTGCACGTGGACACCCTCTGGCACCGGCACCAGACCCAGCGCCCGGAACACGCCTGGCTGCGTCTCGCCGTCGCGACGGCCGCTAGGAAAGGTTTCGGCGCTGGCGTACGCTAGCGCTTTCGTACGCAGCGAGTGGCATGTTCCTTGCGCGCCGGCAGCCGCCGGCCCCTGGCCGATGAAGGAGATTCCATGACCCGCTTTCCCCTGCCCACCCGCCGCCGCTTCCTGCAGGCGGTGTCCGCCGCTGCCGCGAGCACCGCGCTGCCCGCGTTCGCCGCCTGGCCGGACAAGCCGATCCGCATCGTGGTCACCTTCCCGGCCGGAGGCGCCAGCGACATCGTCGCGCGCGTGGTGGCCGAGCAGCTCGCCACCAGGCTGGGACAGGGCGTGGTGGTGGACAACCGGCCCGGCGCCGGCGGCAGCGTGGGCGGGCTGGCCGTCGCGCAGGCAGCGGCCGACGGCTACACGCTGATGCTCTCCAACTCGACGCCGATCTCGATCGGCCCGTTCGCGCTCGAAAGGCAGCCGTACAACCCGGTCGACGACTTCACGCACATCGCCATGATCGGCACGGCCCCGTGCGTGGTGATGGCCAATCCCAAGGCGGGGCTCCGGACCATCGCCGACCTGGAGGCGATGGCGAAGCGCTCGGGCCGCCTGGACTTCGGCTCCGGCGGGCCCGCCTCCATCGGCCACATCTACGGCGAGCTGATGAAGAAGGAGCTGGGGCTCAACATGGTGCACGTGCCCTACCGCGGCGGCGCGCCCATGACCACCGACCTGATCTCCGGCGTGGTGCCGGTGGGCATCGACGTGATCACCGCCTTCGTGCCCTACTTCAAGAGCGGCCAGATCGTGCCGCTGGCGGTGACCTCCGCGAGCCGCTCCCCGCTGGCGCCGGACGTGCCGAGCGTGGTGGAGTCCGGCCACCGCAAGCTGGTGCTGGACAACTTCTTCGGCCTGTCCGGGCCGGCGCGCATGCCGGCCGAGGTGGTCGCGCGCCTGAACGCCCTGGTCAACGAGATCCTGGCGAGCGCCGAGGTGCGCCGGCGGATGGTGGACCTGGGCATCACCACGGCGCCCGGGACGCAGCCGGCGTTCGCCGCCTTCGTGCGCGAGCAGGTCGGACAGCTCGCCCCCGCGGTCCGCGGCGCGGGCGTGAAGCTCTGACCCGGATGCAAGAGCGCCCCGCCCTGCCCCCAGGCGCCAGCGTCGCCGACCGGCTGCGCGACGAGATCGCGCGTCGCGAGGGCGCGGCCCGCGCGCTCGCCGAGTCCGAGGCGAAGTACCGCAAGGTGGTGGAGAACGTCAGCGAGGGCATCCTGGTCACCGCCGACGGGCGCATCCTGTACGCGAACCCGCGCGCGCTGGCGCTGACCGGCCAGGACGAAGCCACCGCGCTGTCGCGCCCGTTCATCGAATTCATCCACCCGGAGGACCGCGAGCGCGTGATCGGCAACCACCTGCGCCGCATGCGCGGCGAGCCGGTGGAGAACCACTACCAGTTCCGCGTGCTGCACCGCGACGGCAGCACGCGCTGGCTGGAGATCTCCGCGGTGATGCTGGAGTGGCAGGGCGCGCCCGCGACGCTGAACTTCCTGGTGGACGTGACCCAGCGGCGCCAGGCCGAAGAGGACATGCGGCATGCGCTGCAGCGCGAACGCGAGCTGTCGGAGATGAAGTCGCGCTTCGTGGCGGTGGCCTCGCACGAGTTCCGCACGCCGCTTTCGGCCATCCTTTCCTCGGTGGAACTGATCGAGGACTACGGCGACCGGCTGCCGATTTCCGAACAGCACGAGATCCTGGGGCTGATCAAGGGCGCCGTGCAGCGCATGAACGGGATGATCGAGCAGGTGCTCATGACCAGCAAGCTCGAGTCCGGCCGCTTCGTGTTCCAGCCCCGGCCCGCGGCGGTCCCCGCGCTGCTGGCGCAGGTGGCGGCGGAGATGGACCAGGCCGGCCGGCACGGCGCGCGCATCGCGATCGACTGCGGCGCCCTCGACGGCGAGCGCATGCTGGACGCGCAGCTGGTGCGGCACATCGTGATGAACCTCCTGAGCAACGCGCTGAAGTACTCGCCCGCGGACCGGCCGGTGCAGTGCCGCGCCGATGCGCAAGGCGAGCGGCTGCGCATCGAGGTGCACGACCAGGGCATCGGCATCCCGCCAGGCGACATGCCCAGCCTGTTCCAGAGCTTCCATCGCGGCGCCAACGTCGGCAACATACCCGGCACCGGCATCGGCCTGCACGTGGTGCGGCAGTGCGTCGACCTGCACCGCGGCACGATCTCGGTGGACAGCGCCCCCGGGCGCGGCACCCTCTTCCGCGTGGACCTGCACGCACCGGCGGCGCACTGAGATGGCCCGCATCCTGATCGTCGACGACGACCCCGCCCTGCTGCGGCTGCTGTCGCTGCGCCTGCGCGAGGAAGGCCACGAGGCGATCCCTGCCGCCAGCGCCGAGGCCGCGCTCGCCCAGCTGGACCAGGCGCTGCCGCAGGTCCTGATCACCGACCTGCGCATGGGCGGCATGGACGGCCTGCAGCTGTTCGAGGCCGTGCACCGGCGCCATCCGCTGCTGCCGGTGCTGATCCTCACCGCCCACGGCACGATTCCCGATGCGGTGCGCGCCCTGCAGAAGGGCGTATTCGGCTACCTGCCCAAGCCCTTCGAGGCGCAGGAGCTGATGGCCGAAGTCGGTCGTGCGCTGGCCGCATCGCAGGCGCTCGGCGCCGACATGCCTGGCGATGGCCCGGGGGAGTCCTGGCGCGAGGCCATCCTCACGCGCAGCCCGCGCATGGAGCAGGTGCTGGCCGAGGCGCGGCTGGTGGCGCAAAGCGATGCCGCGGTCGTCATCCAGGGCCCGAGCGGATCGGGCAAGGAACTGCTCGCGCGCGCGATCCACGCGGCGAGCCCGCGCGCGGCGCGGCCGCTGGTGGCGGTGAACTGCGGCGCGATCCCGGAAAACCTGGTGGAGTCCGAACTGTTCGGGCACGTGAAGGGCGCCTTCACCGGCGCCGTGCGCGACCGCCCCGGCCTGTTCGCCGAAGCGCGCGGCGGCACCGTGTTCCTCGACGAGATCGCGGAGCTGCCGCTGGCCGCGCAGGTGAAGCTGCTGCGCGTGCTGCAGGAAGGGGAGCTGCGGCCCGTGGGCGGCGAACGCACCCTGAAGGTCGACGTGCGCGTGCTCTCCGCTTCGCACCGCAAGCTGCAGGACGAAGTGGCGGCCGGCCGCTTCCGCGAGGACCTGTTCTACCGGCTGCACGTCGTCGGCCTGGAACTGCCGGGGCTGGCCGAGCGGCGCGAGGACATCCCGCTGCTCGCCCGGCACTTCCTGGCCAGCCTGGCGCAGCGCTACGCCAAGCCGGTGTCCGGCTTCGCGCCCGGCGCGCTGGAGGCGCTGGTGGGCGCCGCGTGGCCGGGCAACGTGCGGCAGCTGCAGAACGTGGTGGAGAAATGCGTCGTGCTGTCGACCGCGCCGCTGGTGCCCGCCGCGCTGGTGCAGCGGGCGCTGGCGCACCAGGCCGGCGACATGCTGCCGCTGGACGAGGCGCGGCGGCAGTTCGAGCGCGACTACCTGGTGCAGCTGCTGAAGATGCCCGCCGGCAACGTGAGCCAGGCCGCGCGCCTGGCGCGCCGCAACCGCACGGACTTCTACGCCCTGCTGGGCCGCCACCAGCTGGAAGCGGGCAGCTTCAAGGCCGGATCGTGACATCCGCACGGGCGCGCCTGTCGGGATCCGCCGACAGCGCGCCACGGGGGCGAAGCCGCGCCGCCGCCCGGACCTGTCGGGATGCACGGACAGGGTCCGCCGCCCGCACGCGCGCAAGTGCCTGATTTCATTGGGGCCGCGCGCTGGCACGCGACTTGAGATGCATGGGGACGATCCAACTTCGAGGAGTGACCCATGACCCCGCACCAGATCGACCTGGTCCAGCAAAGCTACGCGCAGGTGAGGCCGATCGCCGCCACCGCCGCCGCGCTGTTCTACGAGCGCCTGTTCCAGATGGATCCCAGCCTGCGCCCGCTGTTCCGCGGCGGCGACATGGCCGGCCAGGGCCAGATGCTGATGTCCATGATCGGCTCGGCCGTCGCGGGGCTGCGCAACCTGGGCGCGCTGGCGCCGGTGCTGCGGCAGCTCGGCGCACGCCACGTCGGCTACGGCGTGAAGACCGAACACTACGCCACCGTCGGCGGCGCGCTGCTGTGGACGCTGCAGCAGGGCCTGGGCGAGGACTTCACGCCCGAGGTGCGCGCCGCCTGGGCCGCCGCCTATGGCCTGCTGGCCGACGTGATGCAGTTCGGCGCGATCGAGGCGCAGGAGGCGATGGCCGCCTGAACCCCGGGCCGCCTCCGCCCCCGTACCATCGGCCGGGTGAAGATCCAGCTGATGTCCGACCTGCACCTGGAGTCGCAGCCCGGCTTTCGCGCCTGCCCGGCTCCCGGTGCGGACCTGCTGGTCCTGGCCGGCGACGTGGGCTCCTACCAGCGCACCTCGCGCCCGCCGCAGGCGCGGCCGCGCGACTTCGGGCTGGCGCAGTTCGCCTCCGCCGCCAAAGGGGGCGCGTGGCCCTTGGTGCTGTACGTGCCGGGCAACCACGAGTACGACAACGGCGACTATGACGAGCTGGACGCCGAGCTGCGCGACGCGGTCGGCTCCTTCGGCATCACCTGGCTCGACCGCGAGGTGCTGGTGCACGAAGGCGTGCGCTTCGTCGGCACCA
>DASWUI010000333.1:0-2913 GCA_036401715.1 Ramlibacter sp.
GCTTTGGGTCCCCGCCTGCGCGGGGATGACGCTGCGCGTCACTTTGGGTCCCCGCCTGCGCGGGGATGACGCTGCGCGTCACTTTGGGTCCCCGCCTGCGCGGGGATGACGCTGCGCGTCGCTTTGGGTCCCCGCCTGCCCGGGGATGACGGTCAGTCCGCGAACTTGCCGCCGGCCTTGATGACCGGCCCCCACTTGTCGATCTCCGACTTCAGGTGCGCCTGCAGCGCGGCCGGCGTGTTGGTGGCGTCGGGCACGATTTCCGCGCCGAGGTCGTCCATGCGCCTGACCACGTCCGGGTCCTTCAGCGCGGCGCGCACCGCCTGGTTCATGCGGTCCACGATGGGCTTGGGGGTGCCCTTGGGCGCGTAGACGCCGTGCCACACGACCACCTCGAAGTCCTTGAGGCCCTGCTCGTGCAGCGTCGGCGCGTTCGGCAGCACCTTCACGCGGTTCTTGGTGGTCACGCCATAGAGCTTGACGGTGCCGGCCTTGATCTGCGGGACGGTCTGCGTGGTCTGGTCGCACATGACGTCCACCTGGCCGCCCAGCAGCGCGTTCATCGCCGGGCCGGTGCCCTGGAACGGCACCTCGGTCAGCTGCACGCCGATGGCGCGCTGGAACATCATGCCGCACAGCTGCGACACCGCGCCCAGGCCCGCCGTGGCCAGGTTGATCTTTTCCTTGTTGGCCTTGATGTAGCTGACCATCTCCTGGAAGTTGTTGGCCGGGAAGTCCTTGCGCGCCAGCAGCGTCATGGGCACTTCGACCGCCTGGCTCACGTACTCGAAGTCCTTCGTCGCGTCGTAATTGAGCTTGCGGTAAAGGGCCGTGGACGTGGCCATGCCGTTGTGGTGGATGAAGAACGTGTAGCCGTCGGCCGGGGCCTTGGCCACGTACGCGGCCGCGACGTTGCCGCCGGCGCCCAGCTTGTTCTCCACGACCACCGTCTGCCCGAGCGACTTGCTCATGGAGGCGGCCAGGGTGCGGGCCACCACGTCGGTGGGGCCGCCCGCGGCGAAGGGCACCACCAGCGTGACGGGCTTGGTGGGCCAGTTGCCCTGCGCCTGCGCGAGCGCCGCCGTGGCCAGGCCGACCAGCGTGATCATGGTTCGCTTGAACTGCATCGTTTCTTCTCCTGTGGATGGGGCTGCCGGCAACGGCCGGCATTGCCCCGGAGGGTAGCCGCGCGCGCGCCCGGCAACATCGGGGAGTACCCGAGCGCAAGCGACAGCCGTGCCGGGCGCCCTCTGCTAGCCTTCGCGCCATGAGCCGCTCTCACGCCCCTCTCCACGGACTGCGCGTCCTCAGCCTCGCGCTCAACCTGCCGGGCCCCGCCGCATTGATGCGGTGCCGTCGCATGGGGGCCACATGCACGAAGCTGGAGCCGCCCTCGGGCGATCCCATGGGCCACTACAACCCGGCGGCCTACGCGGAACTGCACGAAGGCGTGAAGGTGCTGCAGGGCGACCTCAAGGCGCAGGAGGGACAGGAGCTGCTGCACCGTGAACTCGCCCGCGCGGACGTGCTGCTCACGTCCTTCCGCCCGTCCGCCCTGGCCAGGCTCGGGATCGGCTGGAAGGAACTGCACAGCCGCTATCCGGCGCTGAGCCAGGTGGCGATCGTCGGCGCGCCGGGCGCGCGCGCCGAGGAGCCCGGCCACGACCTCACCTACCTCGCCGACAACGGGCTCGTGCCCGGGCTCGAGTTGCCCGCCACCCTGTACGCCGACATGAGCGGCTCGCTCATGGCTTCGGAAGCCGTCCTGCAGGCCGCGCTGCGAAAGCACGAGCGTTACGCGGGCGGCGGCGACCCGCATCCGGAAGGGCTTTACATCGAGGTGGCGCTGTCGGATGCGGCGGCCTACCTCGCCCTGCCCCGCCGCTGGGGCCTCACCCGCCCGGAAGGCTCCGTGGGCGGCGCGCACGCCGGCTACCGCGTGTATCCCTGCCGGGACGGCCGCGTCGCGGTGGCGGCACTGGAGTCGCACTTCGCCGCGCGCCTGTGCGAAGCCGCGGGCGTGCCGGCAGGCGACGCGAGGAGCATGTTCCGGCCCGACACCCACGCCGCCATCGCCGCCTTCTTCGCGCGCCAGACGCGCGCCGAACTGGATTTCCTGGCCATCGAGAAGGACCTGCCGATCCACACGATGGGCAGCCCGGCGGGCTCCTAGGCGGCCCGCCCCGCCTGCGTGCCGCGCGCTGCGGCACCGGCGGCCTGCAGCAGTTCGTCCATCTGCCTGTCCTTCTCTTCCCAGAGGTCGGCGAGCCAGCGGCTGAAGGCGCGGCGAAACGCCGGGTCCGTGGCGTAGTCGCTGGTGGCGAAGCCCTCGGGGATGGGCAGCTGGCGCAGCCGCACCGCGATCAGCGGCACCCTTCCGCACAGGAAGTCCCAGAAGCTCGGCACGCCGGCGGGATAGACGATGGTGGCATCCACCAGCGAGCGGAAGCGGTCGCCCATGGCATTGAGCGTGAGGGCCATCGCGCCCGCCCTGGGCTTGAGCAGGTGGCGGTAGGGCGAGCCCTGGGCGTCGTGCTTGTCGGGCGTGAAGCGCGTGCCCTCGGCGAAGTTCATCACGCTGGTGGGCACCAGCGAGAACTTGCGGCAGGCCCGCAGCGTGGCTTCGTGGTCCTGCGCCCGCAGCTCCGGGTGCTTGCGCAGCGCCTCCTTGCCGTGCCGGCGCATGAAGGGGAAGTCGAGCGCCCACCAGGCCAGCCCGATCACGGGCACGTAGATCAGCTGCTGCTTGAGGAAGAACTTCAGCAGCGGCACCTGCCCGCGCAGTACGTGCTGCAGCGCGAAGATGTCCACCCAGGACTGGTGGTTGCAGTTGACCAGGTACCAGTCGCCGCGGCGCAGTTCCCCGGCGCCCTCGACCCGCCAGGCGGTGGGCTGCGTCAGCCGCATCCAGCC
>DASWUI010000334.1:0-3603 GCA_036401715.1 Ramlibacter sp.
CATTGGTGATGCGGGTGCGCCTTCAGCCGAGGAGGCGGGCGCGTCTGTGTTCGAAGGCCGGCCAGACCTCGGGGTTGACCAGCCGCGGCGGCCGCCCGCCGGCCGCGAGGCCCGCGATCTGTTCCGCGGCGATGGCGGCCACGTTGCGGCGCGCCTCGTGGGTGACGCCGGCGATGTGGAAGCTGGCGAACACGTTGTCCATGGCCAGCAGCGGGTGGTCCAGCGGCGGCGGCTCGGTGTCCCACACGTCCACGCCGGCACCGTAAAGGTGGCCGGAGCGCAGCGCCTCGACCAGCGCGGCCTCGTCGTGGATGCCGCCGCGCGCGGTGGTGATGAAGATGGCGCCCTTCTTCATGCGCGCGAAAGCCTGCGCGTCGATCATCTTCAGCGTGCCGGGGTCGCGCGGGCAATGCAGCGAGACGATGTCCGCCTGGGCCAGCAGCTCGTCCAGCGTCACCGCGCGGGCGCCGCGGCGCGCGATCTCCTCGGCCGGCACGTACGGGTCGGTGGCGATCACCTCCAGACCGAACGCGCGCGCCAGCCGCGCGACGCGCGAGCCGACCTCGCCGATGCCGACGAGCCCGACGGTCTTGCCGCGCATCTCGTGGCCCATGACGTCCTCGCGCGTGAAGCCGGTCTCGCGACGCATGCGGCGGTCGCACTCGATCATGCGGCGAGAGCTCGCAAGCATCATGGCCAGCGTGTGCTCCGCCACCGAATCGGCGTTGCCGCCGGCCTGGTTCACCACCGCGATGCCGGCGGCGGTGCACGCCGGCACGTCGACCGTGTCGTAGCCGGCGCCGGAGGAGGACACGCACAGCAGCCCGGGGCAGCGCGCGATCAGCTCGGGGCCCACGAACCATTCGCGCGGCAGTTCATCCTTGGCGGCGGACACGTGGTACACGTGCGCCGCGGCCAGCATGTCCCAGGCGGTGGCCGCATTGCCGCGCGCGGGGAACACGCCCAGCGACAGGCCCGGGTGGCCGGCCAGCCCCTGGTCGAAGGCGGGGTTGATCCAGAGGTCCGAGCGGACGACGCGGAGTTCCTTGGCCATGGCTGTCAGCGCGGGGTGGGATCGCAGCCCAGTGCCTTCAGGCGCGCGTCGACCCAGGAGGTGTCGTGCTTGCCGGCGTTGATGTTGGCCAGCGTCTTGTGCTCCAGCGCCACCTTCTCGCGCGAGGCGGCCAGCACCTGCTCGACATCGCCGTAGGGCACGCACAGCAGGCCGTCGGCGTCGCCGATGACCAGGTCGCCGGGCTGGATCACCATGCCGTCGATCGCGATCGGCACGTTGATCTCGCCGGGGCCGTCCTTGTACGGGCCGCGGTGCGTCACGCCCGCGGCGTAGATGGGGAAGCTGCCGGCGGCGATGAAGTCGATGTCGCGCACCGCGCCGTTGAGCACCACGCCGCCCAGCTTGCGCTGGATCGCGTAGCTGACCATCAGCTCGCCGAACAGCGAGTTCGTGAGGTCGCCGCCCGCGTCCACCACGATCACGTCGCCGGGCTGCGCCATGTCCAGCGCCTTGTGGATCATCAGGTTGTCGCCGGGACGGCACTTCACCGTGAGTGCCGGGCCGCCCAGGCGGCCGCCCTTGTGCATGGGGCGCAGGCGCGGGCCGCCGGCGGTCAGGCGCGTCATGCAGTCGCTGACGTTGGCCACCGGGATGTCGGCGAAGGCCTGGATGGAGCGCTCGCTGACCTGGCGGGTGCGCTGGAAGATCTGGAAACCGACCATGGGTTTGTCTGGGTGGGGATGCGGAACGGTGAATGTACAATAAAAAAACAATCCGGCCGCATCCTGCGGTGCCGTGGTTTACCCGGTAGAGCGAAAGTGGCCATGCGCCCCGGTCGCGCTTCGGAACAATCCAGGAACAAAATGCCCGCCGCCTCCGACAAGGCCTACGAACTCCTGAAGCAGCGCCTGATCGGCGGCAGCTACGCGCCGGGCGCGCAGCTGAAGGAGGAGCACCTCGCGCGCGAGCTGGCCCTGAGCCGCACGCCCGTGCGTGCCGCGCTCAAGCGCCTGGTGCAGGACGGCCTGGCCACCGCCGAGGCGGGACGGGGTGTGCGCGCGGCGGAATGGACCGAGGCCGACATCCAGGAGACCTACCACCTGCGCAGCCTGCTGGAAGGCCATGCCGCGGAGCTCGCGGCGCAGCGCGGCGGCGCGGCCCTGGCGGCGCGCCTGCACGCGCTCAACGCGCAGATGGAGGCGGCGATCGCGAAGGACGGCGCCGGCATGGCCGCGCGCGTGCAGGACATCAACGGCGAGTTCCACCGCGCGATCATGGAAGCGAGCGGCTCGCCGCGCCTGCGCTCGCTGCTGTCCTCTCTGGTGGACATGCCGGTGGTCGTGCGCTCCTTCTTCATCAGCACGCCGGAAGACATGGCGCAGAGCCTGCAGCACCATCGCGACCTGGAGGCGGCGGTCGCCGCCGGCGACGGCGAGCTGGCGCGGCAGGTGATGCAGATGCACCTGCGCGTGGCCGCCCGCCGCTTCCAGCAGCGCCGCAGCGACTTCGCCGCGCGCAAGGCGCAGCCGCCGCTCAGGCGCCGGGCGTGACCTTCAGCAGGTAGCTGGCGTCCAGCTCGGCGAGGCTGTTGACGCCCAGCATGGCCATGTTGCGCGAGACCTCCTCGCGCAGCAGCGTGATCGCCTTGCGCACGCCGGGCTCGCCGGCCACCGACGCCGCGTAGTTGAAGGGCCGGCCGACGAACACGAACTTCGCGCCCAGGGCCAGCGCCTTGAGCACGTCGGTCCCGCGCCGGAAGCCGCTGTCCACCATGATGGGCACCTCGGGGCAGGCCGCCACGATGCCGGGCAGCACGCGCAGCGGCGGCACCGTGCCATCGAGCTGCCGGCCGCCGTGGTTGGAGACGATGATGCCGTCGGCCCCGCAGTCCACGGCGATGCGCGCGTCGCGCACGTCCAGGATCCCCTTGATCACCAGCTGGCCCGGCCACATGCGGCGGATCATGCGCAAGTGCTGCCAGTTCAGGTGGCCGCGGTCCGAGAAGTCGCGCTGCACGCTGGGCGACAGGATGGGCGCACCGCGGCGCGCGTAGTTGTTCTCGAAGTGCGGCATCCCGTGCCTGGCGATCGTCTTCAGGAAGGTCCCGAAGGTCCAGCGCGGGTGCGTGAGGCCCTGCCAGGCCAGCGACAGGCTGGGGCGCAGGGGCGTGGAGAAGCCGGCGCGGATGTTGTTCTCGCGGTTGGAGGCGATCGACGCGTCCACCGTCACCACCAGCGTGCGGAAACCCGCGGCCTGCACGCGCTGCACCAGCGCCACGATGTTCGCCTCGTCGCCCGGCAGGTAGGCCTGGAACCAGGCCTCGGGGTTCGCCTGCACGATCTCCTCCAGCCGGATCAGCGAGGAGCCGCTCATGATCATCGGCACGTTCTCCGCCGCCGCCGCCCGGGTCAGCACCAGGTCCCCGCGGTACGCGGACAGGGCACTGATGCCCATGGGCGCGATGCCGAAGGGCGCCGACCAGCGCTTGCCGAGCAGGGGGGCGGCGGTGGTGCGCCGGGAGATGTCCATCAGCATGCGCGGCACGAATTCGTACTGCTCGAAGGAGGCGGCATTGGCGCGCAGCGAAT
>DASWUI010000335.1:0-3073 GCA_036401715.1 Ramlibacter sp.
CGAGCTCAAGAACGTGATCGAGCGCGCGGTGCTGATGTGCGGCAGCGGCGCGCTGGCGGCGGCCGACATCGACCTGGACGACGAGTCCTGCGTGCCCGCCGCCTCGGCCGAGGAGGTCTCCTTCCGCGCCGCCAAGGCGCGCGTGGTGGAGGACTTCGAGCGCGCCTTCATCCGCCAGCTGCTGGCCAGCAGCGGCGGCAACGTCACGCGCGCGGCCCAGGCCGCCAAGAAGAACCGGCGCGCTTTCTTCGAGCTGATGCGCAAGTACCACATCGAGCCGGACGCCTTCCGCGACACGCGCTGAGGCGGCGCGCGGCGCCGCGCCTCTTGCATCTCCGACGACCCGCATCGCGTGCACGCGGCATGCACTTGCACGCACGCGCGTGCACGCTGGCCTGTCCGCCCGCACGCATGCACCCGGATGTTTTTGTCCACCCCCGCCGCGCCAGGCGTGGCGCGGCCTTGGCGCGTGCGCCCACCCGTGCGGGCAGGACGAATTTGTCGCAGTCGCGCGGTGCCGGCGCGCCGCGCTCCCTGCGGCGGGCAGCGCGCGGCCGGGCTGGCAAGGAAGTTGCGATCCCAGGCGCATGGAGGCGGACGTCCTATCCACCGTGCAGCGGCTGGCGCGCCACCTGCGCCGCCATCCGCACGTGTGCGACACGTGCGAGGGCATCGTGCGCTGGTGGCTCGCCGACGGCACGCCGGAGATGGTGGTGGATGCGGCGCTCGGCTGGATGGAATCGCGCGGCGCGGTGGAGTCGGTGCATGCGGCGGACGGACGCACCCGCTACCGGCGCGCGGCGGACCGGTCCAGCGAGACGCTGCTGGCCGCCCTGGAACTGGACCCCTTGTCGGTGCCGGCGCGCGCGCAGCCCGGCGGCGGCCCGGAAGCCTTTCACTAGGAGCGCACGGCATGGCGGGATTCGTGGCGATCGCGGCGGTGGGCAAGAGCCTGGAGCGCCTGCTCGCGCAGGCGTTCACGGAACGCCCGCCGGTGCCGAACAAGACCGCCAAGGCCGCACTGATACGCACCGAGGACCTGGCCGAGGGAAAGATGAAGCCGCTGATCGGCGACTACGGCCTGTCGATCCTGCTGTACCGCGTCGATTTCAACAAGACCATGCGCGCGGCCTGGTCCGCCGTGGGCCATGCCGACGGCCGCGGCCACCTGCCGCTGGACCTGCACTACCTGCTGACGCCCTGGGCCGACAACGCGGAGCACCAGCACATGATCATCGGCCGGGCGATGCAGGTGCTGGAGCGCCACGCGATGCTGTCGGGGCCGATGCTGTACGCGCCAAGCCTGCCGGCCGGGCCGACCTACCGCGACGAGCCGCAGCCCTCCGCCACCGACACGGTGCAGCTGGTGCTGGAGGAGATCTCCACCGAGGCGCTGATGCGCACCTTCGACTCGCTGCCGAGCGACTATCGCCTGTCCGTGCCCTACGTGGCGCGGGTGGCGCGCATCGACACCCTGGCCGACGACCTGGCCCCGCCGGTGCTGGACGCCGACGTCGCCATGAGGGTGGACGCATGAACGCGCGGGAGCCTGGCCGATGACCGCTTTGGGCGTCGCCAACACCATTCCCGCCGGCAACGTGCGGCACCGCCTGGGCCTGGGCATCGAATGGTTCGATGCGCTGTCGCAGCTGCCCGCCCCGCGCGGCTGGACCAGCGAGCTGCGCGCCATCGGCAGCCGGCCGCTGGTGCAGCGCTTCGAGCAGCATCCGCGCGGGCGCCACGCGCTGCGGCATGCGGGAGTGCTGGTGGCCTGGCTGGAACGCGCCGACGAGGACAAGCAGGCGGTGCCGCCCGCGACGCCGGCGGACGACCCGACCAACGTGGTGCTGTACGGCTACGGGCAGATCCATCCCGACGTGGACCAGTACGACACCGGCAACGACCCGCGCGTGTTCGTGCCGCGCCGGCTGGCGCTCACGCCGGTGCAGGCCGGCGGCGTTCCGGCGGCCACCCGCGACAACATCCGCCAGGCCTGGCTGTGGCCGGGCGCGGCCTATCCCATTCCCAGCAAGGCGAGCGCGGTGCGCGGCTGCGTGCGGCGCGGCGCTTCGCTCGCCGCGGCCAGGCCGGTGCCCTGGGCGCGGGTCGTGTTCACGCGGCCCGGCAGCGGCGCGCCGAACTTCAGCACCGAGAGCAAGCTGGGCCATGCGCACGGCGACGACCGCGGCGAGTTCCTCGCCGTGTTCGGCGCGGGCGCCGTGACCGGCGGCGCGGCGCTGCCGGCGCAGGTGAACCTGCATGCCTGGGTGTTCCTGCCGCCCGCGGTGCCCGCCTTCAAGCCGGACGACCCGCTCGCGAGCCTGCCGCTCGAGGTGGCGGGGACCGATGCCCTGAACGACCTGCTGCGCGGCACGGCGGTGCCCCCCGCGTACGTGCGGCAGTCCGCCCTGCCTTTCACCCTGACGCTCGGCAAGGTCGCCGTGATGGACGACACCGACTTGCTGTTTGCCTGACCCCGCCACATCCGACCAAGAGGAACCACCATGCCCGAGTACCTTGCACCAGGCGTCTATGTCGAGGAAGTGAGCTTCCGCGCGAAGTCGATCGAGGGCGTGCCCACCAGCACCACCGGCTTCGCGGGCATCGCGCGCACCGGGCCCGTGCAGTACACCGGCGGGCCGGCCACCACCAAGCCGCGGCTGATCACCTCCTTCACCGAGTACCAGCGGGTGTACGGCACCATCCAGCCGCTGGCGCTGCGCAGCGGCGAGCGGCCCAACTACCTGGCGCATGCGGTGCGCGCCTTCTTCAACAACGGCGGGCGGCGGCTCTACATCTCGCGGGTGTTCAACCCGCCGGTGGGCCAGACCGTGCAGAGCTGCTGCGCCCGCCTGCCCGTGGTCACCACGCTCGGCAGCGCGGCGTGGGTGGCGCGCTGGCCGGGCGACGAGGGCAACGTGCTGGTGGACACCCGGGTGGTGCGCAGCAAGAACCTCGCCTTCAAGTGGGACAACGACCCCGAGGACATCCTGCAGAAGCACCTGTGGGGCGTGCAGGTGCGCACCGCCAAGGCGGGCGCGGTGGTGGAACTGGCGGCGCCGCCGGCCACGCC
>DASWUI010000336.1:0-11094 GCA_036401715.1 Ramlibacter sp.
CGCTGGTGTTCACGATCACCGGGGTGCCGAAGGAGTAGCCCATGTTGGCGGGCTTGAACTCCCACAGGACCTTGCCGGCCGCGACGGCTTCGCTGGCCGCCGTGCCGCTCGTGATGTCCAGCGCGTAGTAGCCCGCGCCGCCCTTGCCGAGGCCGCCCACCAGCACCCGGCCGGTGGTGCCGCCGCCGCCGATCTCCGCGACCGCGGGGGTGGCATCCACCAGGAACTCGTGCGAGAACAGCGGGTCGGCGCGGCCGGCCAGCCTGGCGTGCACCAGCGAAGGCACGTAGGCCCAGAGCTCCTGCCCGCGCGTGCTCGCGCTCGCCGCCACCCGGCCGTCGAAGGCGTGCAGCATGCCGTCGTTGGCGGCCTGGTACACGACCGGGCCGCCCGGGTAGTTCACCACCACCGGCTCGGCGTTGATGATGTCGCCCAGCAGGTGCACGCGCGGGCGGAAGGTCGTGCCTTCGCCGGTGCGGTCGCCGCGCGTGTAGTTGATGACGCCGTCGCTGAGGCTGGGCGCGCCGGCGCGGAACGATCCGCCGTTCGCGGTGGTGAACGGCACGCCGGTGCCGCCGGCGAAGGAGGCGATCTTGCGCGAACCGGGAGCCTGCCCGTTCAGGCGGTCCCGCGCGGACCACAGCACGGGCCCGTTCTGCAGGCCGGTGGTGATGTCCAGCGAATAGGCGATGAGGTCGCCGTACCAGCTGCCCGAATTGAAGCTGGAGGCGTAGCCGACGCTCTCCGCGGTGATCTGCGCGGTCGTCACCGACACCGCCGCCGCCGCGGCGTCCTTCGCCAGCGCATCCGTGATCACGTCGCGAAAGGCATCGATCAGCGTCGGGCCGTCGCTGGCGGCGATGAACTTGCCGCCGCCCTGCCGCGCCGTGTTGATCAGCAGCGGGTCGTTCTGCACCGTCGGGTCGGCGAAGCCGATCATGTAGGTGCTGATGTTGTTCCTGTTGCGCTTGGGGCCGCGCGTGGGCTGCAGGTCGGGGCGCCAGTCGACGTCGAACAGCAGCTTGGCGACGTCGTCCATGTAGTCGGAACCCTCGCTGGGGCTTCCGGCGGCCTCGTAGACACGGCCGATCTTCTGGTCCCAGCCGCTGGGGGCGCCGTTGTTCCGGCAGGACGAGCTGTTGAGGCCCGAGCAGTCGCCGTCGTAGTCGCGGATGTAGGCGTTGTTGTTGAAGCCGCGGTCGTTGGTCGGCTTGCCGTCCGTCATCGCGAAGATCGACGTGCGCTGGCACCACTGCTGGATCGGCTTCTGGGCCGCGCTCGCGCCGGTCGTGTTGCACGCCACCGGCGAACCCGCCAGGCAGGCGTTGCGGGGCGTCGGATTGTCCGTGCCGCTGATCTGCAGGAGCGTGTCGATCTGCACCGAGCCGTCGCGCGCGGTCGCCACGTTGCCGGTGTAGCCGGTGGACAGGTAGCGGCCGATGTCGGCGAAGGTCGTGGCCAGCGGCGTGAGGCCGCCGGGAGAGAGGCTGTCGATGGAGGTATTGAGGGCCGCGCGCGAGGCCGTCGTCAGGTCCTGCATGGCGATGCGCAGCTGGCCGCCGTCGCCGCTGCCGCGGTACGTGCTCAGGCCTACGCGCACCGCCGCCCGGCCGCTGGCCGGGACCGGCAGCGCATCGATGGTCGACCGGGCCGCGCGCTTGGCGATCTCCATGCGCGTTTCCACCGCGCCCGTGCCGACGCGCTTGCGGTCGCCCCACCCCGTCGCCGGCCCGCCGAAGTTGCCGAAGTACCAGTTGAGGAAGTGCCCGCTGTACTGCGATTCGAGGTAGCTGTTGTCCGGCGAGCGGTCGGAGGCGGAGCCGCCGTTGGCCAGGAGCCGGGCGCCGTAGGTGGCCGTGTTGTTGAAGCAGTAGGCCGCCGTGGAGCTGCTGCTGCGCACGCTCACGTGCGGGCGCACGGTGCCGTTCACCTCGACGCGCGGCAGCCCGTTCTGCACCCGCAGCTCGATGCTGGCGGACGTCGGCACGACCGTGATGTTGGAGCCGGAACAGGTCGCCTGGTAGGCCGCGCCGGCGGAATACGGCGCCGCAGGCACGATGTTGTTCATCGAACCGGAGTTGTCCACCATGAACATGAAGTTCGGCGGCATGTTGTTCTGCACCGCCGGCGGCACGTCGTCGATCTTCTGGGCCAGCGCGGCGGCCGTGCACAGCGCGGCGGCCGCGGCGAGCGCCCGCGCGCCCCAGGCGCTTCGCGGCCGTCCCGGAATCGGATGCTTCATCGTTGTTCTCCCTGCCTCGGAACTAGGACGTGGCCGGCCCGGCGAGCATCGCCTCGAACCAGTTCTCGGTGCCGCGCGGCCCGCGCACGCGGATCAGCACGCGGTAGTGCAGCTTCATGGCCGCCGGCGTCGTGGCGTCGGCGCGCGGCTCGTATTCGCAATAGGC
Organism: Ramlibacter sp.; assembly: GCA_036401715.1. Taxonomy (GTDB): domain Bacteria; phylum Pseudomonadota; class Gammaproteobacteria; order Burkholderiales; family Burkholderiaceae_C; genus Ramlibacter. Next base: position 2,409 of record DASWUI010000336.1, read on the forward strand.
CCGGATCTGCGTCACGTCCGCCAGGTCGGGATTGCGCGAGCAGCGGCGCTGCACGACGTACTGGATGCGGTAGCCGCCCGTGTCGGCGGCGCAGTCGACGATCGCACCCTTCTCGTTCTCGCAGGAAACAGGGTCGGTGCCGTCCCAGGCGATCGCGGTCGGCACGCCGAGGCTGTTGACCGTGTTGTCGATCACCGCGTAGTAGCGCTTGGGCACGTCGATGTTGCCGGTGGCGCCGCGGTTCAGGACGACGGCCATCGCCTCCTCCACGGCGCGGTCGGTCGCCTGCACCGCCGCCTGCCGGAACGCGAAGTTGCCGGAAATGGTGTTGCTGGTCTGCACCGAGCGCATCACGCTCATGCCCGCCAGCAGCGTGATGACGAGCACCACCAGCACGGCGATGAGGACCAGGCCGCCTTCCTTGCGGCGCATGCGCACGGGTGTCATGACGAGCCGCTCCAGATCACGGCGCGCAGCGGGATCACCGCGGTGTGCGCGCGATAGCGGAAATTGCGCCAGCTGCGCCCGGCGGGAACCGGGACGGCGCTCAGGTCGACCACCGGCGCGCGCGCGTCCTCGAAGGAGCACGGGCCCTGGTTCACCACGCCCGCGCCATTGGTGCAGGGCGCGCTGACCTCCTCGCCGGCGGGCTCGCGCGAGCGGGACACCATCACCACGCGAACGGCCTTGATGCGGGCGATGTCGTCCACGGCGGGGGTGCCGCTCCACGCCGCATCGGACGGGTCGACCCATTCGGCCACGATGTTGCTGGTCGGCGTGGCGGCGCTGCTCACGCCGTACTGGGCCTGCAGCAGCACGACGTCGCCGGCGATCGCGTCCAGTCCGCCGGCGAAGGACAGCGGACTGGTGCTGCACCAGTCGCCCGCCGGCGGCACGAAATCGAAGGCGTTGTAGCGCACCAGCGACTGGCACGCCACGGTGAAGGCGTCCTGGCGGAAGCCGGTCTCCCGCGAGCCCACGCGGCTGATCACCGCGGGCCCGTGGACCACGGGGGCGGGCGAGGTCTCGAAGCCGAAGTTGGGCCGCTGCGCGAAGGCGACCGGCCCAGGGTTGATGCCCTCGTTGGGGGTGCGGACGACCTGCTGGCATTCGATGGCCACTCCCGGGCAGCCCGCGGGCGTGGCGACCAGGTTGCGGACCTCGAACAGGGTGCAGGGCTGCCCGGAGCCGGGCGCGCCGATGACGGCGTAGTCGCCGACGGCGAAACCGCCGCTCACCGGAATGTTGATGTCCGCGCCGGCGGCCAGCACGGGCGCCAGGACCGGCGCGGCGGCCAGCGGGCGCGTGCCGGCGCCGCCGCCGCCGCTGAAGACGATGGTGTCCGAATCGCGCGCCGTGGCGCCGGCGGTGATGCGCACCGGCATGAAGGGCTCGCCGTCGGACTTGATGGCGGTGCCGTTGTAGGCGTTCCAGGTGGGGCAGATCGGCAGCGCGTTGCTGTAGAAGCCGGCGCCGGCGGCGCGCCCGCCCTGGTCCAGCAGCGACAGTCCCACCTGCACGCTGCTTTGCGCCGCGGCGGTGCCGCCGATGATCGTGAACTGGCGGCTGCTGCTCACGATCGCCGTGGTGACCGCCAGCGCGACGACGAGTCCCACGGCCGCCGCGACCAGCACTTCGACCAGCGACATGCCGGCCTGTCGGAAGCGGCTTCTCATGGCCACTGCACCTTGTTCGTGACTTCCAGCCTGTGCGACACGTCGTTCTCCGAATTGCGCCAGCACATGCGCACGGTCACCTCGTTGTTGGCGGGGTCCACCAGGATCTGCTGCGCATCCGCGACCACCGACGCGCTGGCGCCGGCGCTCGGGAAGGTGGCGGCGACCTGCGCCAGCCAGTCCACCACCATCGGGTGGGTGGAACCGGCTCCGGTGGGGGCGCAGGACTCGCCGCCGCCGTCGGGCCGGTGCGCGAACTGCGCGGCCTCGGTGCGGTTGGAGATCAGCATGCGGGCGAACAGCTGGTCGGCCAGGAAGGTGGCCTCGGCGCGCTGCCGCGCGTCGGTGGACATCCGCACGGCCGTGGCCTGCAGGCGCATCAGGCCCAGCACGCCGAGCGAGAACACGAGCACCGCGACCAGCACCTCGACCAGCGAGAAGCCCTTCTGCGCGCGGCGGCGGCGGTCCATGCTGCGCATCAGCACCTCCTCGGGTCGGCCGCTTCGGTGACGGCCGGATCGCACATGCGGATCAGGCCGCCGCCGAACACGTTGACGCGGCGGGTGCGCGAGTCGTTCACGACGCTGGCCACCGTCACCTCGGACAACTGCGTGCCGGCCGGTTGGCGCAGCCCGGTGGGCAGGAAGGTGACAGAGTTCGCCGATCCGGCCGAGGTGATGGTCAGCGTGCTCCAGGCCGGGTCGCCGGCCGCCAGCAGCGTGTCGCCGGAGGACACCAGCTGCACCGTCCAGCCCAGGCGATCCGCCCGCAGGCTGAAGCTCACCGGCGCGTTGCGCCGCACGGCCTCGGTGCGCGCCTGGTTCAGCCCGGTGATGATGCTCTCGGCCGCCGACTGCACCTGGCGGTTGGAGATCATCTGCGCGACGCCCGGGAAGGCCAGCGCGGCGCCCACGGCCAGCATGGTGAGCACCACGACCAGCTCCACCAGGGTGAATCCCGCCTGCTTCAGCATGTGTCCCCCGCCCTGCGGATCCAGCAGGCCTTGTCCATCGAGGTCCCCTCGTAGGCCTGCGTGCGCTGTTCGTCCGCCTGGTTGACGGTGAAGGAGAACCCGCCCATCCCCTTGGCGGCCACGCCGCTGGCGGTGAGGGTGAAGGCCTGGGGCGTGCTGCCGGCCGGGACGGCGCAGGCGAAGTCGAAGCCTTCCGCGGCCGGCATCGCGACGCCGCAGTTGCCGTCCTGCCCGTACTTGCGGTTGTCCTGGTAGTACTGCTCGAGCCTGACGCGCACGGCGCTCAGCTCGCCCAGCGCCGCCGCGACCTTGCCGCGGCGCACGTGGGCCGTGTAGGAGGGGTAAGCCACGGCGGCGAGGATGCCGATGATGGCCACGGCGATCATCAGTTCGATGAGCGTGAAGCCCCGCGGTCGGCCCGACGTCTTGGCTGCTTTCATGTTCGAGCGCCCCTAGTGCGCTTTCCTTCCCAACATTGCAACGAGGAGCCACATTCCGCTCATTCTTCGCACCCCCGTCAAGGGACGACCGCGAAATTCTTCACATTTGTTGCGCAATTGCAGCTGATTGGCCGCAAGTCATCAGTGAAATCCCTAGGGACGGCACCGGCTATCCTCCTATGCGATGCCGTTCGACCTGCCCGCGCCAGAAGAAATCGCGCTGCTCCAGCCTTTCGAGCGCCTCGGCCTGGAAAACATCGTGCTGGTCAGCGCCCCGGCCGGCGCCGAGGAAGCGGCGCACGCCCTGGTGCAGGCGCCTGTCTGGGGCTTCGACACGGAGTCCCGGCCGACCTTCGAGGCCGGCCAGGCCTCCGAAGGCCCGCACGTCGTGCAGCTGGCCACGCTGGAGCGCGCTTATGTCTTCCAGCTGCACGACGTGCGCTGCCGCGCGGTGGCCGGCGAACTGCTGGCGCGGCGCGGGATCGTGAAGGCGGGCTTCGGTTTGCGCGACGACAAGCGCCGGATCACGGACAAGCTGGGCGTGCAGCCGCAGGACGTGCTGGACCTGGACACGGTGTTCCGCCAGCGCGGCTACCGGCGGCAGGTGGGGATCAAGGCGGCGGTGGCGGTGCTGTTCGGCCAGCGCTACCTGAAGTCCAAGCGGGCCGCGACGTCCAACTGGGCGCAGCGCAGCCTGTCCGAGTCGCAGCTGCTCTATGCCGCCAACGACGCCTGGGCCGCGCTGCGCGTGTACCAGGCGCTGGGCCTCAGCCCTTCACCACCGCCATCATCCGCCTGAAGCGCGCCGAGCACTCGGCGCGCATCTGCTCGACCTCCGCGATGATCGAGTCCGGGCGCGGGCCCTCCCCCGTTGCGTAGAGGGCCAGCGCGTCCGACAGCAGCTGCTCGTGCACCCGCAGCCGGCTGTGCAGCGCATGCCAGTCGGCATGCAGCCGCGCCAACTCCGCGTCGCCGGGTGCCGGGTTCTGCGCCATCGGCGGCATTGTAAGGAGAGTGCACTTCGAAGCCAATGCTCGCCGCGGCCGCCGCGCGCGTCCGGGGCGTCGCCCGCCGTGGCTACTGGATCATCCTGATCAGCCGTCCGAACAGGTCGTACACCAGTTCCTGCACGGGGTCGCGCACCGGCTCGGGCGGCTTGGGCCTCGGCCGCGGAATGTCGAACTCCACCCGCGGGTCGGCGGCCCGCAGGCGCAGGGCCTGCACGAAGAAGTCGCCGACCATCGGCAGCGCGCTGCGGGCGCCCTGCCCCCAGCTGTCGCCCATGGTGATGCTGTTGTCGCTGAAGCCGACCCAGGCGCCCGCCACCAGCTGCGGGTGCATCAGGATGAACCAGCCGTCGGTGTTGTCCTGGGTGGTGCCGGTCTTGCCGGCCACGTCGGCCTGGATGCCGTAGCGTGTGCGGATGGCGGCGCCGGTGCCCTCGTCGACCACGCCGCGCATCACGTTCACCAGCTGCAGGGCGCGCGGGCGCGGCATCACCTCCATGGCCTCGGGCCGCGTGAACAGCGCCAGGGTGCGGCCGCTGCGGTCATCCACCCGCAGGATCAGCTGGGGTTCGCCCACGTAGCGGCCGTTGTTGGCCAGCGTGGCGTACGCGGTCACCATCTCGCGCAGCGTCACGGGACTGGTGCCGAGCGCCAGCGAAGGCACCATCTCCAGCTTGCTTTCGCGCACGCCCAGGTTGAAGGCCAGCTCCGCCACCTTGTCCGCGCCCACCCGCTGCACCAGCTGCGCGGTGATGCTGTTGCGCGAGTGGACCAGGCCGTCGCGCAGGGTCATCGGCTGGTAGCTCGGCGGCGTCGAGTCGCGCGGGCTCCAGGGCGCGCCGCCCTTGTCGCGGATGGACACCGGCTCGTCGATGAAGGCGTCCTCGGGCGACATGCCTTCCATGAAGGCGGCGCCGTACACGAAGGGCTTGAAGGTGGAGCCCGGCTGGCGCCGCGCCTGGTTGACGTGGTCGAACTGCGCGGTGGCGAAGTCCGGGCTGCCCACCCACGCCTTGACCAGGCCGCTGCGCGGATCGAGGGCCAGGAAACCGGCCTGCAGCATCTCGCGTTCCTGGCCGCGCTGCCGCCTGCGGTCCGCCAGGTCCTGCAGCTGCCGGATCTGGCGCCCGACCGCCGCGTTGGCGGCCTTCTGCAGGCGCGCGTCGATGGAGGTGCGCACCACCAAGCCGTCGGCATAGAGGTCGAAGTCCTCGCGGTCGGCCCAGGCGATCAGCCATTTCTTCACCTGCTGCGCGACGTGCGGCGCGATGCCGAACTGCTCGGTCTGCCGCTCGAAGTCCAGCCGCAGCGGACGCGCCGCCAGCGCCTGGGCGCGCCGGGGATCGAGCTTGCCGTGCTTGGCCATCTGGGCCAGCACCGTGTTGCGGCGCTCGCGCGCGCGCTCCGGGTTGAGCACCGGGTTGTAGTAGCTGGTGCCCTTGAGCATGCCGATCAGCGTCGCGCTTTCCAGCACGTCCAGCCGGTCGGCGGACTTGTCGAAATAGGTGCGCGCGGCCATCTCGATGCCGAACGCGTTGTAGAGGAAGGGAACCGTGTTGAGGTAGGTCTCCAGGATCTCGTCCTTGGAGTAGATCGCCTCGATCTTCAGCGCGGTGATCGCCTCCTTGGCCTTGCGCGTGAGCGACAGCGAGCGGCCGATCTCGTGCGGGTACAGGTTGCGCGCCAGCTGCTGCGTGATGGTGGAGCCGCCCTGGGTGCGCCCGCGCAGGGTGCTGAGCACCGCGGCGCCGGTGCGGCGGAAGTCGATCCCGTGGTGCTGGTAGAAGCGGTGGTCCTCGGTGGCGATGAGCGCGTCCACCACCGGCCTGGAGATCTTCGCCAGCGGAACCCACTCGCGGTTGATCCGCTTGAATTCCGCCAGCACCACGCCGTCGGCGGACAGCACCACGCTGGGCACCTCGGACTTGGCCTTGCGCAGGTCCGAGATGCTGGGCGTGAACGGGATCAGCACCACCAGGTAAAGCAGCACCAGCGTGGGCAGCAGCAGGACGGTGCGAACGGGGTGGCGGCGCGCGAGTTCGCGCGCGCGCCGCAGCTGGTCGACGGCCCAAGCCTGGGCCCGGGCAAGGGCCGGTGTCATCCGAAAGAATCTAGTAGGGGCTGTGGTTGAGCCGTGTAGGACCCGTTCGCAAGCCGGCGGTTCAGCGCGACCGGTAAGCTCTTGTGACGGGTTTCAGCCACCGGCGCGCTTGACCTTGTAGCCGCGCTGCTGCAGCAGGGCCATGACCTTCTCGACGTGGTCGCCCTGGACCTCGATGGTGCCGTCCTTGACGGTTCCGCCCGAGCCGCAGGCCGCCTTGAGCTCCTGCCCCAGCCTGGCCAGGCCGGCGGCGTCCACCGGGACGCTGCGCACCACCGTGACCGCCTTGCCGCCGCGCCCCTTGGTTTCGCGCAGGACGCGGACGATGCCGTCGGATGCCGGTGCAGCTGGCTGGCGGCAGGTGCACTGCGCCACGGGTCGCCGGCAGCCCGGGCACATCCGGCCGCCGTCGGTGGAATAGACGAGGCCGCCTCCCGAGTTGCGCATGGCCGGATTTTACCGGCCGCGCCCTGCCGGGCCGTCAGCCGCGCGCCGCCACCACCGCCTGCGCGCTCAGCATGGTGACCGGAAAGCGGTAGTCGCTGCTGGCCGCGCGCCGCGGATCGGTGCGCAGCATGGCCATGAACTCGCGGTCGCCGGACGGCGTCCGCCCGGTGATGCCCACGCCTTCCCAGGCGCCGGCGATGACGGGGGCGCCGTGCTCGCCCACGCGCACCAGCAGCCGCGCGTCGCGGTAGTGGTTGGCCGGATTGGTGTTGGGCCAGCCGTCCAGGCCCATGCCGGTGACGCACACGATGTTCAGCGCCATCGGGTGGCGGCAGAACCAGTGGCCGCCGGCCTGCATGGCGCGCACCACGTCGCCGGCGAAGTCCTCGCCCGGCGCGACCGGGAAGGCCGCGTCGGCCTGCAGCAGCGCGCTGGCGACCTGCAGGTCCAGGGTGATGGCACCGGCGAGCCCCCAGTGCGACAGGAATTCCGCGAAGGCCCAGCGCGTGACGGCGCCGTATTGCCCGTCGCCGGGCGGATCGAGCAGGCCGGCCGCGGCGAGCCGTGCCTGCACCTCGGCCACCAGTTCGGTGTCGACGCGCAGCCGCGGCAGCGGGACGGCCGGCGCGCCGGCGGCAATCTGGACCAGTCTCATCGGATCCTCCATTGCCCGGGCACGGGGCCGCGAGCCCTCCGAATCTAGGCGCCCCCGTGCGCCCTGCCCTCTGCCGGATGGAACAAGCCGATTGGCGGAACCCGCGGCCCGGGCGGCGGCTAGCGTCGCGCCTGGCTCTGCGGGAAGCGGTAGATCGTCTCGTTCAGGTGCCGCGCCACCGCCTCGATGTCCTCCTCCGTCCAGCCGAGCCGGGCGACGCCCTGGAAGCGGCGCACCTGGGCCTTCAGCGTGTTCCAGTCGCGCGCCAGGCGCTGCTCGCGCCAGTGCATCTGGGTGGTGTGGCACTCGACGCAATGGGTCGAGTAAAGCAGCTGGCCGCGGCCGGACGCGCCGCCCTGGGGCTGCGCTTGCGCGGCGGCGGCGGCGAGCGCCAGGATGAACAGGAGGAATGGACGCATGGAGTACCTGCAGGACGGCTTCGGCCGATGCTAGGCCCGCACGGTCCCGCGGCCTTGCGCTGCGTCAATCAGCGGGAGCGCCGCCGGCCCAGCAGCCACTCCAGGAGCACCAGCCCGGCGGCGATCAGCAGGCTCCACAGCGCCACCGGCGCGAAGTCCATGGCGTGCGTGTAGGCGTCGGCGGCGCGGGTGTAGGCCTGCAGGGCCTTCTCGGCGCCCTGCACCAGTGCATCGCGTGGCAGGATGTCCATGGCGCCTCCTTGCGGACAACTTAGCACCTGTCCGCGCGCCCGCCATCACCCTTTCGGGCTGCCCCGTGTGGAATCCTTGCTCGTGCGCAGCGGCGGGGTGCCCGGCGGCGGCCGCCGCACCTGCGCGGCCTGCTCGAAGGCGTGGGCCAGTGCGAGCAGCTTCGCTTCGCTGAAATCCGGGCCGAGCAGCTCGGCACCGACCGGCACGCCGACGGGCGCGTTCGCGTCCGGCGCCGAGAAGCCGCCGGGGAAGGTGACGGCCGGAAAGCCCGTGCCGTGCGACAGCATGCCGTTGCGCTCGGGCTGCTCCGGCAGGCCCAGCGGCACCACCAGGATCTTCTGCTGCGGGTACAGCAGCGCGTCCAGCCCGTGGCGCGCCATCTGGTCGGCCAGCAGGATGCGCAGGCGATCGCGGTTGCGCAGGCGGTGCAGGTAGGTGGGGTCGTTCAGGCCATCCTCGATCGCGAGTTCGGCTTCCATCTGCTTCTGGATTTCCGGCGGCGCGCAGCGGGCCTGCACCAGTTCGCGGAAGCTGCCCACCGGCTGGCCCGGCCCGAGCTGCGCGAAGTAGCGCTCGAACGCGATGCGCGCCTCCCAGCGGTCGGTTCCGACCTCCGCCGCGAGTGCGGGCAATCCGTCCACGGTGAGCCGCGCCACGGTGGCGCCCCGTGCCTCCATCGTGCGCACCACCTGCTCCATCACGCGGTTGACTTCCTC
>DASWUI010000337.1:0-3085 GCA_036401715.1 Ramlibacter sp.
CAGCCACCCCCCGCCCCACCCCCCTCCGCATCTGGTCCAGCGCCGCCAGGCAGAAGTGCGAGAACCACAGCGACGAGAACGCGAACACCAGGGTGTAGATCCAGATCGCCACCGGGATCAGGATCGGAAACGCCGCCGCGAAGAACCACCCCGAGGCCCACACGATGCTCGGCGCCGCCCCCAGGTAACCCGTCGCCATCCCCATCAGCAACAGCCACACGCGCTGCTCGCGGAACACCAGCCGGCGCTCGTCCCCGCTCGCATGGTCCGCCAGCGCATCGAAGGTCATCACCCGGTACGTCAGCCAGCCCCAGATCAGCGGCGGCAGCACCAGGATCAGGGGCGGGATCAGCCACAGCGGCAGCGAGACCACCAGCGCCAGCGTCGCCAGCAGCATCGACCCCAGCGACCAGAAGGCGCCGCGCACGAACGAGGCCCCATGCTTGCGCTCCAGCTCCGGAAAGCGCCGCCGGCTCACCAGGTTGACGATCGCCGGCGTCATCAGCACCGCCACGAAGAACAGCACCAGCACCACCAGCACCGGCGTGACCGCGAAGATGATCAGCAAGGGCGCCAGGGCGTTCTTCAGCCCCGCCATCCCCATGTCCTCCAGCCACTGCGTGGCGCTGGCCAGCCATTCCGTGGACTCCAGCCAGACGAACACGGTGTTCACCGCGCTGTCCCAGAAGTAGTAGCCCATGCCGAACGCCAGCAAGACCAGCAGCACCAGCGGCAGCAGCGAGATGGCGATGATGCGCGGGTGCAGGCAATAGGCGACGGCGCGCCAGAAGGAGTCGAGGAAAAGGGACATGGCCCCCGATGCTAGTGCACGGCCGCCGGCGGCCCGCACTCCCCCCGCCGCAGCGCCACTTCCAGCGGCGCCAGCAGCCGCCCCGCCCACTCCTGCGTGGGATAGCGCGTCGCCCGCAGCCCGTCGCTGCTGGGGACGAAGCTGTCCAGGGTGAGGGGGTAATCCAGCTTCGGCGCATCGGGCGCCGGCGCAGGCACCACCTCGAACCCCGCCGCCTCGAACAGGGCCCGGGCCCGCGGCATGTGCACCGCGTCCGTCAGCAGGGCCACCCGCCGCACGCCGGCCGGCGCCAGCACGCACCAGGAATACAGCGCGTTCTCCAGCGTGTCGATGGACTCGATCTCCACCCACCGCGGCCGCAGCCCGTAGCGCAGCTGCAGGATCTGCTCCATCTTCTGCGACTCCGCCGCGAACTCCGTGTCGCCGGTTCCCTTGCCGGTCAGCAGCAGCGGCAGGCGCGTCGCGCGATGCAGCGCCGCGGCGTAGTGGACCCGCGCCGTGCGCCCGCCCAGCACCGCGATCGCCTGCACGTCCCGCAGCTGCGCGGGCTGCACGGGGGAAGACTGCCGCTCCAGCCCGTACAGCATCAGCACCGCCCCCGCCTCGCTGGCAAGCAGCACCATCAGCGCCAGCACGAATGCGCAGGCACCCGTGAGCCAGAGCAGGCCGCGCATCCGCCCTCAGGCCCTGCCCACCAGCCGCAACAGCCCCAGCCACTGCTGCGACCAGAACCCGCGCCCGTAGTCCCTGCCCTTTTCCACCTGGTCGCGCACCCCCGTCGGGTCGTAGCGCAGCTCGAAGTTGGCGGTGCCGAACAGCACGTCCCACCAGGGCAGCAGCACGCCGAAGTTGTGCCCGCCCAGCGCCGGACTGCGGCCGCCGCGCAGCAGCTCGCCGCCCGCCTTGCGCTCGTGCCCCAGCCCGATGCTGTGGTGCAGCCGGTGGAAGCGCGGGCTGATCCACAGCCGCTCGCCGATGCGGCCGAAGTGCAGCCGCACGTTGGCGTGCTGCAGGCTTTCGCTGAGCTGGGCGACGGCGACGATGGCCACGAACTGCCCCGGCCCGACACCGATCACCTGCCCCAGCACCACCAGCAGGCTGTCGCGGATGAGGTCGTCCAGCAGGTGGTTGCGGTTGTCGCTCCACATGGTCATCTGCCGCTGCGAGTGGTGCAGCGAATGCAGGCTCCACCACCAGTCGAAGGCGTGCTGCCCCCGGTGGATCCAGTAGTCGGCGAAGTCGAACACCACCAGGTAGATCAGGAAAGCGAGGAAGGGGTGCGCCGTGCCCGCCCCCATCAGCTGGTCGATGTGCACCGTGCCCATGCCGGCCACCCGCAGCATGCCGAAGGCCGCATCGAACAGCGGCTCCACGCTGAAGAACAGCGCCACCCGGAACAGCCCGAGCCGGTGCACCAGCGTGTAGATGACGTCGGTGCGCACGCTGGCCGCGTCCACCAGCGGCTCCACCGGCCGCCAGCGCTGCAGCGGGCCGATGAGGGCCAGCATCAGCGCGATCTGGACGATGCCCACCAGCAGCCAGCCGGTGGCCTCGTAGCCGTTCTCGAGGAAGGCGCCCAGCCCGAAGGAATACATGATCGGCTGCACCGCCGCCTCGAACAGCCCCTGCTGCGCCCACTCGAAGAGGTCCTGGATCCACTGCATCGGCTTACTTCCTGCCCATGATCCACGAACGATAGCCGGGGTGCTCGCGCAGCGTGGCGAAGCAGAAGCCCCTGGCCTTCAGGCCCTGGATCAGCGGCTCCAGCACCGCCGGCGCCCACGGGTCCTTGCGCGACCAGATCCCCAGGTGCGCCACGAGGATGTCGCCGCTGCGGATGTCGCGCAGCGCCTTGTTCAGCAGCTGCCGGTTGCCGAAGGATTCGCTGGGCAGCTCGTCGCCCAGGAAGCCGGCCGGCGCCCAGCCCACGTGCCGGTAGCCGCAGGCGCGGGTGGCCGCCAGCAGGCGCGGCGAGGTCTTGCCCCCCGGCGCGCGGAACAGCGGCAGCGGCGCCTTGCCCGTGAGCTCCTCCACGCGCAGCGCGGCGCGCTCGATCTCGCGGCAGTACTCGGCCGCGGTCCACACGGCCACCTTGCCCGCGTCGGGCCCGGCGGAAGAGCGCACCCGGAAGCGCACCGGCTTGCCCGGCACGTCCGCCACCCAGTAGGTGTGGTCCCAGGTGTGCGAGGCGAACTCGTGGCCCTCGCCGCCGCGCGCGCGCCACCAGTCGGCCCAGTCGCGCGAGAGGCTGCCCTTGCCTTCCTTCGTCTTCTC
>DASWUI010000338.1:0-2792 GCA_036401715.1 Ramlibacter sp.
GGAAAGCGCCATGGCCTTCATGCAGTCCATGTCCGAGGAGGAATGGCTGCACATGGGCGAGGACTGAGCGTCCTCCTGCCTCGCCGCGCGCCGCTGCCGGGATAATCCGGCGCAAGGATGCAAAGGCCCGGCGCTCCCTACAACCTCGCCCGCTTCGACCTGGTGTCGATCCGGCTGGTGGCCGACTGCGTGCAGCACGGCAGCCTGAGCGCCGCCGCGCGCGAGGCGCACCTGGCGCTGGCCGCGGCCAGCCGCCGCATCCGCGAACTGGAGGACGCCGTGGGCGAGCCGCTGTTCGAGCGGCACGGGCGCGGCGTGCTGCCGACGCCCGCCGGGCGCGTGTTCGCGCGCCACGCCGTGGCACTGCTGCAATCCGTCGAGCAGATGGGCAGCGAGCTGGCCGACCTGCGCCAGGGCATCGCCAAGCACGTGCGCCTGTGCGCCAGCACCGCCGCCATCAACCAGTTCCTGCCGCCGCTGCTCGCCCGCTACGCGCGCCGGCAGCGGCAGGTGCGCGTGGACCTCGACGAGCAGGTGTCCACCGCCGTGGTGGCGGCGCTGCGCGAGGGCCGTGCCGACCTGGGCGTGTTCGTTGAGGGGCCGGAAACGGAGGGCCTGGACTGCCGCCTGTTCCGCCGGGACGAGCTGATCCTGGTGCTGCCGCCGCGCCATGCGCTCGTGGGCCGCGGCGCGATCCCGTTCAGCGACGCGCTGGAGGAGGACTGGATCAGCCTGGGCGACGGCGCCGCGCTGCTGCAGTCCCAGCACGAGGCGGCGCATGCGGCGGGGCGGCCGCTGCGCCTGCGCATGCAGGTGCGCAGCTTCGACGCGGTGTGCCACCTGGTCGCCTCCGGCCTGGGCATCGCCGTGCTGCCGAAGAACGCCGCGCTGCCCATCGTCGGCGCGATGAAGCTGCGCTGGCGCGCGCTCTCCGATCCCTGGGCTTCGCGCCGCCTGCTGCTGGCCACCCGGCCGGGACCGCAGGACCCGGCGGTCGAGGCGCTCGCGGCCTTCCTGGCCGAGCCTTCGCAGGACGCGAAAGCTCCGGCGCGCAAACGGCAATAGACGTTCGCGGCCGCGCCGCGCACACTTGCGCGCCATGGACAACAGAGCTTCCTTCGGGCCGCTGGCGGGCCTGAAAGTCGTGGAGATGGGCCAGCTCATCGCCGGGCCCTTCGCCGCCAAGACGCTGTCGGACTTCGGTGCCGACGTGGTGAAGATCGAGCCGCCCGGCACCGGCGACCCGCTGCGCAACTGGCGGCTGCTGAAGAACGGCACCTCGGTGTGGTGGCAGGTGCAGTCGCGCAACAAGCGCTCGGTCGCGCTCGACCTGAAGAAGCCCGAGGCGCAGGAGATCGTGCGCAAGCTGGCGGCCGAAGCCGACGTGCTGATCGAGAACTTCCGCCCGGGCGCGCTGGAAGGCTGGGGGCTCGACCCCAACCAGCTGGTGGAACTCAATCCCCGCCTGGTCGTGCTGCGCATCAGCGGCTACGGCCAGACCGGACCCTACCGCGACCGCCCCGGCTTCGGCGTGGTCGGCGAGGCCATGGGCGGGCTGCGCCACCTCACGGCCGAACCGGGACGCGTGCCGGTGCGCGTGGGCGTGAGCATCGGCGACACGCTCGCCGCGCTGCACGGCGTGATCGGCATCCTGATGGCGCTGCACGAGCGCCAGCGCTCCGGCCAGGGCCAGGTGATCGACGTCGCGCTGTACGAGGCGGTGTTCAACTGCATGGAAAGCCTGCTGCCCGAGTACAGCGCCTTCGGTGCCGTGCGCGGCCCCGCGGGCAGCGCGCTGCCCGGCATCGCGCCGACCAATGCCTACCTGTGCACCGACGGCTACGCGCTGGTGGCCGGCAACGGCGACAGCATCTACAAGCGCCTGATGACGGTGATCGGCCGCGACGACCTCGGCAACGACCCCGAGCTGGCGCAGAACGCCGGCCGCGTGAAGCGCGTCGAGGAAATCGACGCCGCCATCGGCGCCTGGACGAAGACCCGCACGGTGGACGAAGTGCTGCAGGTGCTCGATGGCGCGTCCGTGCCCGCCGGCCGCATCTACACCGTGGCCGACATCGCGGCCGACCCGCACTATGCCGCGCGCGGCATGCTGCAGGAGATCGCGCTGGACGACGGCGACAGGCTCACCGTGCCCGGCATCGTGCCCAAGCTCTCGCGCACGCCGGGCGGCCACCAGCGCAATGCCCCGGCCATCGGCCAGGACACCGACGCCGTGATGCGCGAGCTGGGCCTCAGCGAGGAACAGATCGCCGCGCTCAAGAGCCGCGGCGTCATCAAGGCATCCGAATGAAGCAGCGCATCTTCTTCAACGAGGTCGTCACCCGCGACGGCTTGCAGATCGAGCCGGAGTTCATCCCCACCGATGCCAAGGTGCGGCTGGTGGACGCGCTCTCGCAATGCGGCTACGCCAAGGTCGAGGTGACCTCCTTCACCTCGCCCAAGGCGATCCCCATGCTGCGCGACGCCGAGGAGGTGATGGGCCGCATCCGGCGCGTGCCGGGCGTGGAATACACCGTGCTGGTGCCCAACCTGCGCGGCGCCGAGCGCGCGCTGGAGTGCCGGGCCGACGAGCTCAACCTGGTGATGTCCACCTCGGAGACGCACAACCTGGCGAACCTGCGCATGCCGCGCGAGAAGAGCTTCGCCGCGCTGGCCGAGGTGATCCGCGTGGTCGGCGGCCGCACGCCGGTCAACGTGTCGCTCTCGACCTGCTTCGGCTGTCCCATGGAAGGCGAGGTGCCGCAGGCCGAAGTGCTTGCCTGGGCGCGGCG
>DASWUI010000339.1:0-4972 GCA_036401715.1 Ramlibacter sp.
CATCCGGCTCGCATTTTGTTGCTCGAATGCATCGGCGTTCTGTCGGAGAACGCCGATACCTCATTCATTTCTCGTCTGCGATGCGCGTGATGCGCGCGGCGATCACTGGCATGCCTCGCAGGTCGGGTCGTCGACGCCGCAGAACTTGATGTCCGTCGCCGGTGTCGCCGCATCGATCTGCGCCCGCGCCGCCGCCGCCGCCGCTTCCATCGCGCTGGTCGCGCCGTTGCCGCTGTGCGCCGGCGCCGCGTGCATGCCGCCCGCGCCGTTGCCGTTGCTCACGGCGTTCAGGCGGCCGGACTGGACGGTCGACTTCTCCGCCTGCGTCGCGCTGGTGGTGCGCAGATAGTAGGTGGTCTTCAGGCCGCGCAGCCAGGCCAGCTTGTAGGTCTCGTCCAGCTTCTTGCCCGAGGCGCCGGCCATGTAGATGTTGAGCGACTGCGCCTGGTCGATCCACTTCTGGCGGCGGGCGGCGGCTTCCACCAGCCACACCGGCTCGACCTCGAAGGCCGTCGCGTACAGCGCCTTGACCTCCTGCGGCACCCGGTCGATCGGGCGCAGCGACCCGTCGAAGTGCTTCAGGTCCATGACCATCACGTCGTCCCACAGGCCCAGGCGCTTCAAGTCCCGCACCAGGTAGTGGTTGATCACCGTGAACTCGCCGGACAGGTTGGACTTGACCGACAGGTTGCCGAAGCAGGGCTCGATGGAAGCGTCCACGCCGATGATGTTGGAGATGGTCGCCGTCGGCGCGATCGCCACGCAGTTGCTGTTGCGCATGCCGTCGGCGGCGATCTTGCGGCGCAGGGCGTCCCAGTCCAGGGTGGCGGAACGGTCGACGTCCACGTACTGCTCGCCGCGCTGGCGGGCCAGCAGCTCCAGGGTGTCCAGCGGCAGGATGCCCTGGTCCCACAGCGAGCCCTTGTAGCTGGAATACTTGCCGCGCTCGCGGGCCAGCTCGGTGGAGGCCCAGTAGGCGTAGTAGCAGACGGCCTCCATGGACTCGTCGGCGAACTGGATGGCGTCCTTGCTGGCGTAGGGGATGCGCAGTTCGTACAGCGCGTCCTGGAAGCCCATGACGCCCAGGCCGACCGGGCGGTGGCGCATGTTGGAGTCGCGGGCCTTCTTGACCGCGTAGTAGTTGATGTCGATCACGTTGTCGAGCATGCGCATCGCGGTGGCGATCGTGCGCTTGAGCTTGTCGTGGTCGACCTTGCCGTCCTTCAGGTGCTGCAGCAGGTTCACCGAACCCAGGTTGCAGACCGCCGTCTCGGTGTCCGAGGTGTTCAGCGTGATCTCGGTGCACAGGTTTGAGGAGTGCACCACGCCCGCATGCTGCTGCGGCGAGCGCACGTTGCAGGCGTCCTTGAAGGTGATCCAGGGGTGGCCGGTCTCGAACAGCATCGAGAGCATCTTGCGCCAGAGGTCGTTGGCCGGGAGGGTCTTGCTCGGCTTGATCTCGCCGCGCTTCGCCTTCTCCTCGTACGCCACGTAGGCCTTCTCGAACTCGGCGCCGAACTTGTCGTGCAGGTCCGGAACGGAGGAGGGCGAGAACAGGGTCCAGTCGCCCTTTTCCATCACCCGGCGCATGAACAGGTCCGGGATCCAGTTGGCCGTGTTCATGTCGTGGGTGCGGCGGCGGTCGTCGCCGGTGTTCTTGCGCAGCTCCAGGAACTCTTCCACGTCCAGGTGCCAGGACTCCAGGTAGGCGCAGACGGCGCCCTTGCGCTTGCCGCCCTGGTTGACGGCCACGGCCGTGTCGTTCACCACCTTCAGGAAGGGCACGACGCCCTGCGATTCGCCGTTGGTGCCCTTGATGTGCGAGCCCAGCGCCCGCACGCGGGTCCAGTCGTTGCCCAGGCCGCCGGCGAACTTGGACAGCAGGGCGTTTTCCTTGATCGATTCGTAGATGCCGTCCAGGTCGTCCGGCACCGTGGTCAGGTAGCAGGAGGACAGCTGGGAACGCAGCGAGCCGGCGTTGAACAGCGTCGGCGTGGACGACATGAAGTCGAAGCTGGAGAGCACCTCGTAGAACTCGATGGCGCGCGCCTCGCGGTCGATCTCGTTGAGCGCCAGGCCCATGGCCACGCGCATGAAGAAGGCCTGCGGCAGCTCGATGCGCGCCTTGCGCACGTGCAGGAAATAGCGGTCGTACAGGGTCTGCAGGCCCAGGTAGTCGAATTTCAGGTCGCGCTCGGCCTTCAGGGCGGCGCCCAGGCGCTTCAGGTCGTACTGCAGCAGCTTGTCGTCGAGCAGCTCGTTGTCCACGCCCTTCTTGATGAACAGCGGGAAGTTGTCGGCGTACGCTTCGGCGCGCTCGGCGGGGGCCACCTCGCGGCCCACCACTTCCTTGAAGATCGTGTGCAGCAGCAGGCGGGCCGTGACGAAGGTGTAGTCCGGCTCCTTCTCGATCATCGTGCGGGCGGCCAGGATCGAGGCCTTGTAGACCTCGTCCAGCGGCACGCCGTCGTACAGGTTGCGCTGGGTCTCGGCGTAGATGGGGTCGGCGTTGACGTCGCTGCCCAGGCCCTCGCAGGCCGAGACGATCAGCGCCTGCAGCGCCTGCGTGTCCAGCGGCACGCGCTGGCCGCGGTCCAGCACGTGGAACTGCGGGGCGGCGGGCGCCTGCTCCTGCGCCTGGCGGGCGCGCTCCTGCGCGCGCCGGTCGCGGTACAGCACGTAGGCGCGGGCGATGTCGTGGTGGCCGCCGCGCATCAGGCCCAGTTCGACCTGGTCCTGCACGTCCTCGATGTGGAAGGTGCCGCCGCCCGGGCGCGAGCGCATCAGCGCGCGCACCACGGCCTGGGTCAGCACGTCCACCGTCTCGCGCACGCTCGCCGATGCCGCGCCCTGGGTGCCGTGCACCGCCAGGAAGGCCTTCATCATCGCGATGGCGATCTTGTCCGGCTCGAAGGGCACCACCGCGCCGTTGCGGCGGATGATCTGGTAGTGCGCCAGCGGCGTGGCGGCGGCGCGGCCGGACGTGGCGAGCGGGGCGGCGCCGACGGCGCCGGCGGATGAAACGGTGGGGGTGCCCTGGGCAGTGTGCATGCTTCTTTCCTCTGCTGCAATTGTTCTTTGACCTGGAGCAAGGACTCCCGGCTCCGGTCGTGCGGGGCACTATATCTAGTGTACGGGAGCCAATCAAGCACTAGATGTAGTGGTTCACGCGGAGAAATCGGTGCACCACCTGTGGACAACGCTGTGGAGCGCCTGTGATGCGGGCGTGGCGCGGCGCGCGCACGATCAAGGCACGAACTGGTTTGCGGCGGATGCGTTGCCGCTTCGCAACTCGCGCATCCGGTTCGTGCGCCGGCTGTCGCGGTTTCCGAACCGCGGCACCCGCAAGGCTTCACGCCTCCGGAAACCACTCCCGCGGCCACCCGAGTTCCCGCTCCAGCAGCGCCCACTCGAAGCCCGGCCCCGGATCCTTCTTGCGCACCGGCGCGATGTGCTCGTGGCCGGCGATGTGGCGGATCGGGTAGTGCTGCGCCAGCGCCGAACACACCGCGCCGAGCGCCTCGTACTGGGCGGGCTCGAAGCGCTCGCCCTCCAGGCCCTCCAGCTCGATGCCCACGGAGTCGTCGTTGCAGTCGGCGCGCCCGCGGTACTGCGAGCTGCCGGCGTGCCAGGCTCGGTCGTCGCAGCTCACGAACTGCAGCAGCGCGCCGTCGCGGCGGATGAAGAAATGCGCCGACACCTGCATGCCGCGGATCTGCTGGAAATACGGGTGCGCGTCCCAGTCCAGCGTGTTGGTGAACAGGCGCTCCACCTCGTCGCCCCCGTACACGCCCGGCGGCAGGCTGATGGAGTGCACCACGATCAGGTCGATGCTGGCGCCGGCGGGGCGCGGACCGAAGTTCGGGGAAGCGATGCGGTGCGCGAAGCGGTACCAGCCCTGCTGCCACAGGGGATCGGGCGGCTCAGGTCGGCGCCGGGTCATCGGCATCTTCGCTGCCCGGCGTGGCGATGGCCAGCCGCGCGATGCGGTAGCGGATCTGGCGCAGGCTCAGGCCCAGGCGCTGCGCCGCGGCCGTGCGGTTGAAGTTGGTCTCGCGCAGCGTCTTGACCAGGATCTCGCGCTCCTGCTGGTCCAGGTAGGCCTGCAGGTCCCTGGGCGTGGCGGCGGGCGCGTCGGCGGGCGCCACGGCCGCGGGTTCGCCGCCAGCCGCGGGCAGGCAGGCGGTGGGCGAGAAATCCACCTGCAGCTGCGAGCCGTCGGACAGCGCCAGCGCGCGGTGCAGCAGGTTCTCCAGTTCGCGCACGTTGCCGGGCAGCGGATGCTGCTGCAGCTGCTCCAGCACGTGGGGCGACAGCTGCGGCGGGGTCATGCCGGAGTCCTGCGCGATGCGCGCCAGCAGCGCGCTGCACAGCGCCGGCAGGTCCTCCCGCCGCTCGCGCAGCGGCGGCACCAGGATCTCGATGACGTTGAGCCGGTAGAACAGGTCCTGCCGGAAGCGGCCGCCCTGCACGTCGGCCGCCAGGTCGCGGTGGGTCGCGCTGACGATGCGCACGTCCACCGTGTCCTCCTGCGTGGAGCCGAGGGCGCGCACCTGGCGTTCCTGGATGGCGCGCAGCAGCTTGGACTGCATGGGCAGCGGCAGGTCGCCGATCTCGTCGAGGAACAGCGTGCCGCCGCGCGCCGCCTGGAAATAGCCTTCGCGGTCCGCGCCGGCGCCGGTGTAGGAGCCCTTCTTGGCGCCGAAGAACTCCGCTTCCAGCAGGCTTTCCGGGATGGCGCTGCAGTTCACGGCCACGAAGGGCCCGTCGGAGCGATGGCTGCAGGCGTGGATGGCGCGCGCCACCAGCTCCTTGCCGGTGCCGGACTCGCCGCGCACCAGCACGGGCGCCATGCTGCGGGCCACCTTGGCGATGCGTTCCTTGACCGTGCGCATGGCGGACGATTCGCCCACCAGGCGCTGCAGCGCGCCGCCGCCGTTGCCCGGGGCGCCGCCCGCGGCGGGACGCGCCG
>DASWUI010000340.1:0-2614 GCA_036401715.1 Ramlibacter sp.
CTTGCGCGTCATGCCTCGGCGGGCGCGCCAGGCCCGCACCCGGGCACCGAGGCCGGAGAGGGTCGCGCTGTGTTCGCGCGGTTCGGTTTCCGTCATGGCCGTCAAGGGGCTTTCTGGCGAAACATTGCGTTGGATCAACATTGCACTATACTTCCGCGCAGACCCCTGTCAAGCAATTTACTGCACTCCGGAACGCGCATGAAGCTCAAGATCCTCGTCGGCACCATGACCAGCACGGCAGACTATGTCGCCCAGGCCATCCAGATGGATTGCACCGACCTGGTCGATGAGATCGACATCACCATGATGGACGGGCGGGATATCTCCGTGTTCGACGAAGATGCGCTATATCTCATCTGCACGTCCACCTACGGCTCCGGGGACGTGCCCGACAACGCACGCGGCTTGTACGAATCGCTCGACGCGCAACCGCGCTTCCTGGGCCACGTGCGCTACGGCGTGATCGCCCTGGGCGACCGCACCTACGTCCAGACCTTCTGCTTCGGCGGCAAGAAGTTCGACGAGCGCCTGCAGGGACTGGGCGCGCAGCGCATCGGCGAAGTCTGGTGCCACGACGCCAGCGCGGGCACGATGCCGGAGGAACTGGGTACCGCGTGGTGCCGGGAGTGGCTGGAGAAGGAAGCGATCCCGGCGATGCAGAAGCAGGCCGCGTGAGAAGGATGTCTTCCCGGGCGTGATCCGGGAGCCCGGCGGCGCATCGGCACGCCGCCGTGGATCGCGGGTCGGGCCCGCGATGACATGGATGGAGACTGCGGGTCCGCCCCGCCATTGGCAGCAACACAGAGGGCGCCGAGGAGACAAGACATGCACCTGAGCCACGCCGACCACAGCACGAGCCCCCCGCGCGTGGAGATCCCGCGCGACTACAACGCGGCCCACGACCTGCTTCGCCGCAACGCGGCCCGCCCGGACAAGGTCGCCTACATCGATGCGTCCACCGGGGCGCAGCTCACCTACGGCCAGCTCGAGGAGCAGGCGCACCGCTTCGCCGCGTCGCTGCGGGACAGGGGCTTCGCGCCGGAAACCCGGGTGATGGTCGCCATGCTGGACACCCTGGAGTGGCCTGTGGTCTTCCTCGGCTGCATCCTGGCGGGCGTGGTGCCGGTCGCGGCGAACACGCTGCTGACCACCAAGGACTTCGACTTCATGCTGCGCGACTCGCGGGCGCAGGCGCTGTTCGTGTCCAGGGCGCTGCTGCCCACGTTCGAGCCGCTGATCGGCAAGATCTCCACGCTGCGGCACATGTTCGTCGCCGGCGACGAGGGCGAACACTCGGTGGCGCACCTGATCGCCACCGGCAGGCCGGACAGCGAGGTCGCGGGCACCTGCTGCGACGACGTCTGCTTCTGGCTGTATTCCAGCGGCTCCACCGGCGCCCCCAAGGGGACGGTGCACCTGCACAGCCACCTGGTCCAGACGGCGGAGCTCTATGGCCGGCCCGTGCTGGGCATCCGCGAGAACGACGTCGTCTACTCCGCGGCCAAGCTGTTCTTCGCCTACGGGCTGGGCAACGCCCTGACCTTCCCCCTGAGCGTGGGCGCCACGACGGTGCTGCTGCCCTCGCGGCCCACGCCGGCGGACGTGTTCCGGATCCTCAAGGAGTTCCGCCCCTCGATCTTCTACGGCGTGCCGACGCTGTACGCGGCGCTGCTGGCGGATCCCGGCAAGCCGAAGAAGAAGGAGATCGCGCTGCGCATCTGCACCAGCGCGGGCGAGGCTCTGCCGGCGGAGATCGGCCAGCGCTGGACCGCCGAATACGGGTGCGAGATCCTGGACGGCATCGGTTCCACCGAGATGCTGCACATCTTCCTGTCCAACCGCCCGGGCAAGGTGCGCTACGGCACGACCGGCCAGCCGGTGCCCGGCTACGAACTGCGCATCGTCGGCGACGACGGACGCGAGTGCGGCCCCGGCGAGATCGGCGAGCTGCAGATCGGCGGCCCCACCGCGGCCCTCATGTACTGGAACAACCGCGCCAAGACCAAGGCGACCTTCGCCGGCGAATGGACGCGCAGCGGCGACAAGTACACGCGCGACGCCGACGGCTACTACACCTATGGCGGCCGCAGCGACGACATGCTCAAGGTCGGCGGCATCTACGTCTCGCCCTTCGAGGTGGAGGCCTGCCTGATGACCCATCCGGGCGTGCTGGAGGCCGCCGTGATCGGCGTGGCCGACCAGGACGGACTGGTCAAGCCGAAGGCTTACGTGGTGCTGAAGCCGGGCCAGCAGGCCAGCGCGGAAGACCTGCAGGGCCACGTGAAGAGCAGGCTCGCGCCCTACAAGTACCCGCGCTGGATCGCCTTCGTGCCCGAACTGCCGAAGACCGCCACCGGCAAGATCCAGCGCTTCAAGCTGCGCGCGCAGGAGGCGCCGGCTCTCCCGGCCGCTGGCTGAGGGAAAGCCATGTGGCGCGAAGGCACCGCGTGGCACCACAATTTCCGCCTGACAAACCAGAAAACCCGGTGGCTCTCCCTGTCCGCCGCCGACTCAAAGAAGGAGCCTTCATGACCACCCGCCGCCTCGTCCTCTCCCGCGGTGCCGCCCTCGTTGGAGCGGCTTCCACCGGACTGCTGCTGCCCGAGATCGTGCG
>DASWUI010000341.1:0-1844 GCA_036401715.1 Ramlibacter sp.
AGGACGGCACGCCTGCTTCGCTACCTCTGGGCAGCACCCTACACGGCGCTGGGCCTCCTGCTGGGCCTGGCGGCGGTCCTGCTGGGCGGCACCGCGCGGCGCCACCACGGGGTGATCGAGATCTTCGGGGGGCGCCTCGGGCAGCTGCTGGCCCGGGTGCCGGAGCCGCTGCGCTTTTCCGCCATGACGCTGGGACACGTGATCCTGGCGGTGGACCGCTCGGCACTGGGCCAGCTGCGCCTGCACGAACACGTGCACGTGCGCCAGTACGAGCGCTGGGGACCGCTGTTCCTGCCTGCGTACCTGCTGTCCAGCCTGCTGCAGCTGCTGCGCGGGCGCAATCCCTACCGCGAGAACCACTTCGAGCGCCAGGCGTACGCCGTCGTGGCGGCCAAGCGCCGCGTCACCCGCGAGGCTTCGCGCGGCTGAGTACCCGGTACTGCACGGCAGCGCGATTTCGCGTCATGATTGCGGCACGGCAAAGGAGACCTGCATGGAAAACCAAGCGAGCCCCGGCGAGCCCGTCCGTGTCATCGACCTGACGAGCCAGACCGACATCCAGTTCTGGTGCCGCGTGTTCGACGTCAGCATGGACCAGCTGCGCGACGCCGTGCACCACGCCGGCCACCAGGCCGACAAGGTCGAGCGCTACCTGCGCGAGAAGAACATCCACGCGCAGTAGCGCGAGTCCGCCGGCGCCGCCGGCCCTGGGAGGAGGAGAGCAATGCAGTACACGCGACTGGGCCGCACCGGCCTGAAGGTTTCCCGCATCTGCCTGGGCATGATGACCTACGGCACGCCCCGGTGGCGGCCCTGGATCCTGGACGAGGAAGCCTCGCGGCCGCTGGTGCGGCACGCGGTCGAACTGGGGATCAACTTCTTCGACACGGCCGACCTGTACTCGGGCGGCGAGAGCGAGGTGCTCACCGGGAAGTTCCTGCGCGAGTTCTGCAAGCGGGAAGAAGTGGTCGTCGCCACCAAGCTGTTCTACCCGGTGGACCTGGACTTCAAGGGCGGCGCGGCCCTGGGCGTGAAGCCGCCCCAGCGGCCGAACCTCGACGGCCTGTCGCGCAAGAGGATCTTCCACGCGGTGGACCAGAGCCTGCAGCGCCTGGGCACCGACTACATCGACCTGTACCAGATCCACCGCTTCGACTACGACACGCCCATGGAGGAGACCATGGAGGCGCTGCACGAGGTGGTGAAGTCGGGCAAGGTGCGCTACCTCGGCGCCAGCAGCATGTATGCCTGGCAGTTCGCCAAGATGCAGCAGATCGCGAAGGAAAACGGCTGGACGCCCTTCGTGAGCATGCAGAACCATTACAACCTGGCCTACCGCGAGGAAGAGCGCGAGATGATCCCGCTGTGCCGCGACCAGGGCGTGGGCCTGATTCCCTGGAGCCCGCTGGCGCGCGGCTTCCTCGCCGGCAACCGCAAGCGCGAGGACAAGGACAGCGGCGAGACCTCGCGCGCCAAGACCGACGACATCGCGCAGAAGTACTACTACCGCGACAGCGACTTCAAGGTGGTGGAAGGCCTCACGGCGCTGTCCGGGCAGCGCGGCGTGAGCAATGCGACGCTGGCCTATGCCTGGCTGCTGCGCAAGGGGGTGACGGCGCCCATCGTCGGCGCCAGCAAGACCTACCAGCTGGACCACGCGGCGGCCGCGCTCGAGGTGCAGCTCAGCGACGCGGAGGTGAAGCAGCTCGAGGCACCCTACGAGCCGCACCCGGTCCTGGGTCACGTGTAGGCCCGCTCCCACGGCGCGGTCCGCCCTTTTCGGGGGTGCGCCGGCGCACCCGCGCCCCCCGATGGAGGGTTGCACCCGGAGGCCGCCAATGGAC
>DASWUI010000342.1:0-1705 GCA_036401715.1 Ramlibacter sp.
CTGCAGCTGGCGCGGGCTTCGGTCCTTCGATGAGCGCCATGCGCGCCCTTGTGGCTGCGGGTTCCCTCGCCGTCGTCCTCTCGACCGCGGCGGCGGTCGAGAGCGACCCGCTCCCGGTGCCGGCACAAGGCGCCGCCGCGCTCGCCGCCGGGCTCTACAACGAAGGCGTGGCGCTGCTGCTGGCCCGCCGCTTCGCCGAGGCGCAGGCGCGCTTCGAAGCGGCGCTGGACCACGACGAGCGGCTGGCCGAGGCACACAACAACCTCGCCTACGCGCTGCGGATGCAGGGCGCGCACAACTTCGAACGCTCGCTGCAGCACTACGACCGCGCCATCGCCCTGAAGCCGGGCCTGGCGCAGGCCTACATGTACCGCGGCGTGCTGCTTTCGCAGCGCGGCGAATGGGCCCGGGCGCGGCAGGACCTGGAGCAGCTGCGCCGGCTGGACGCGAAACTCGCGGAAGACCTCGAACGCGTTCTTGCCGGGCGGCAGCAGCCGTACCGCAGCGGCATCGCCGGGCAGTACGACTGAGCTCGTGGCGCTGCCGCAGGGCGCGTCGCTCGGGGGCTTGGCGAAAGTGGCGCCGTCGGCCGTCAGCGCCCGCCGTCCCGGTGCCTGCCGCCGCCTGGGCTCACGCGCGCGGCGATCAGCGCCGCAGGGCCGCCCGCGTCCATCACGGCAGTGTCGATGCCGATGTCCGCGTCATCGAGCGGCTCGAACGCGGTCGCGCTGACGGCTCGTGAATCGCGGCAAGCTCCTTCCAGGCCGCGCGCGCAGCCTCTACCCCGTTGACGCAGTCCGCGATCATATGCAGGTCTTCGGCCGTGGCCAGCGTGGTGGTCATCCGGCGATCCTGCCAGCCTGGCCCGCTGCCTGCGCGCCGCGGATGAACGCCGCCATCCAGGCGGCGCATTCGGCCGGATGCGTCTCGAGCAGGAGGTGCGGACCATCGAGGACGTGCGCCTCCATGCGCGGCAGGGCCTTCATCCAGGACAGCGTCTCGTCGATGGCGAAGAAGATGTCGTGCCGGCCCCAGAGCAGGAGCGCGGGCGGCTGCCAGCTGCGCAGGTAGTCGGCGATCGCCCCGAAGCGTGCCACGTGGTTGCGGTAGTCGAACACCAGCGCCCGCTGCGCCTGCAGCCGGCCGGGCAGCGACATGACCCGCCAGTCTTCCTCCCACAGGCGCGGATCGATGCGCCGGGCGATCTCCGGGGGCACGCCGCCCACGTACTGGTCGCGCGTGCCCTCGAAGCTCAGGTGGGCGGTCGCTTCCGCTTCGCGTTCCGGCGTGGGGGCGTCCCACCAGGCGCGGGTCGCGGCCCATTGCGGCCCCATGCCGCTCTCGTGCGCGTTGGCATTCTGGATGATGAGTCCGCGGACCGCCTGCGGCGCGCGCGTTGCCAGGTGCAACGCCACGGGCGCGCCGTAGTCGTGGAGGTACAGGTAAAAGGCGTCGACGTGCAGCTGCGCCAGCAGGCCCTGCACCAGGTCCGCGAACCGCGCGAACGAGGGGTTCTCCAGCGGCCCCGAGTCGCCGTAGGCGGGCAGGTCGGGCGCGATCACGAAGCAGTCCCGCGCGAGGGGGACCATCACGTTGCGGAACGTCTTCGATGAACTCGGAAACCCGTGGAGCAGGAGCAGCGCGGGCTTGCGCCGGTCGCCCGCCACCCGCACCGCCAGTTCGGCGCCGTCGATCACGAACCTCA
>DASWUI010000343.1:0-10517 GCA_036401715.1 Ramlibacter sp.
GGCGGCATGGGACCGCCGCTGATGGACGGCGAGTGGCGCTACGGCAGCGACCCGGCGAGCCTCTTCCAGACGATCGTGCAGGGCCGGCCCAACGGCATGCCCTCCTTCGGGGGCCACATCCCGGACGACCAGGTGTGGAAGATCGTCGCCTACGTGCGCTCCATGGGCGGCGGCGTGCGCACGGACGTCGCGCCCTCGCGCAGCGACTCGCTCTATCCGGGCAAGCCGGAGAATTTCCGCTCGCCGCAGCCGGCCATCGAGAAGGGCGAGTCGAAGGCCGAGCAGGCCCTGGAGGTGCGATGAACCCCGGCCTGCACGACGCGCTGCACGCCCTGGGCCCGCAGGCGGGCCACATCGTGGACCTGTGGCGGATCTTCCTGGTGATCTGTACCCTGGTGTTCGTGGCGGTGATGGTCGCGCTGGCGCTGGCGATCCGGCGCGCGCCGCGCATCGCCACGCCCGAGCCGCCGGACCTGGGCAAGGTGAACATGCCCGAGCCGCGCCTGACGCGCACGGTGGTCGCGGCGGCCGCCACCTCCATCGTGCTGCTGCTGGTGCTGCTGGGCGCCAGCGTGTTCACCGACCGCGCGCTCGCCCGGCTGCCGCTGCAGGACGCCGTCAACATCGAGGTCACGGCCCACCAGTGGTGGTGGACGGTGAAGTACCTCGAGGGCCCGGTGTCGGAGACCTTCGAGACGGCCAACGAGATCCACGTGCCCGTCGGCCGCCCGGTGCACATCCGGCTGAAATCCGACGACGTGATCCACAGCCTGTGGGTGCCCAGCCTGGCGGGCAAGCGCGACCTGATCCCGGGACGCACGGCCACGCTGGCGTTCCGCGCGGACCGGCCCGGCATCTACCGCGGCCAGTGCGCGGAGTTCTGCGGGTTCCAGCACGCCTTCATGGCCTTCGAGGTGCACGCGCACCCGCCGGCGGAGTTCGAGCAGTGGCGGCGGGCGCAGCTGCTGCCGGCGCGGGAGCCCGCCGATGCGCAGGCCCGGCACGGCAAGCTGCTGTTCCAGTCCGTCCAGTGCGCCATGTGCCACGCCATCCAGGGCACCATCGCCCAGGGACGCAGGGCGCCCGACCTCACGCACCTAGCGAGCCGGCGCACCATCGCGGCGGGCACGCTGCCCAACGACGCGGCCAACCTCGCGAGCTGGATCGCCGACCCGCACAAGCACAAGCCGGGCGTGAACATGCCCGCCAACCCGATGTCCAGCGAAGACCTCGCCGCGATCGTCGCCTACCTCGGGACCCTGGAATGAGCGAGGGCAAGAGCGGCCCGCTGGGCGAGAAGCCGCACCCGCACAAGGGCAGCCTCAAGGACGGACTGGCCGGCGGCGAACTGGTGGCGCGCGTGCTCGACGAGACCTGGGCCGACCCGCGCGGCTTTCTCGGCTGGTTCTGCGCGATCAACCACAAGGCGATCGGCAGGCGCTTCCTCGTCACCTGCCTGGTGTTCTTTGCCCTCGGCGGGCTGCTGGCCGCCTCCATGCGCATGCAGCTCGCGCGCCCCGGCAACACGCTGATGGGGCCGGACCTGTACAACCAGGTCTTCTCCATGCACGGCACGACCATGATGTTCCTGTTCGCCGTGCCGGTGATGCAGGCCGTGGCGATCTACCTGGTGCCGCTGATGGTGGGCGCGCGCACCACCGCCTTCCCGCGCATGACGGCGTACTCGTACTGGATCTTCCTGTTCGGCGGCGTGATGCTGTACCTCGCCTTCCTGCTGAACTCCGGGCCGGAAGCGGGCTGGTTCGCCTATCCGCCGCTCGCGGGGCCGGAGTACAGCCCGGGCAAGCGCATGGATTTCTGGGCGCAGCTGGTCACGTTCACCGAGATCTCGGCGCTGCTCGACGCGATCATCATCATCTCCACGGTGTTCAAGCTGCGGGCGCCGGGCATGACGCTCAACCGCATCCCGCTGTACGTGTGGGCCATGCTGGTCACCGCCTTCATGATCCTGTTCGCCATGCCGGCGGTGGCGCTGGCGAGCACCATGATGATCATGGACCGGCTGGTCGCGACGCACTTCTACAACCCGGGCGAGGGCGGCGACGCGCTCCTGTGGCAGCACCTGTTCTGGTTCTTCGGCCATCCCGAGGTCTACCTGATCTTCGTGCCGGGCCTGGGCTTCATGTCCGCGATGATCCCGACCTTCGCCCGGCGGCCCATGTACGGCTACACCGCCATGGTGCTGTCCCTGGTCGCCACGGGCTTCCTCGCCTTCGGCCTGTGGGTGCACCACATGTTCGCCACCAACGTGCCGGAGCTGGGCAAGACCTTCTTCACCGCCGCCAGCCTGCTGATCGCGATCCCGACGGCGATCCAGATCTACTGCTGGATCGCGACGCTGTGGACCGGGCGGCTGAACTTCAAGGTGCCCCTGTTCTACGTGCTGGCCTTCTTCTTCATCCTCATCATCGGCGGCATGACGGGACTCATGCTGGCTTCGGTGTCGCTGGACTCGCAGGTGCACGACAGCTACTTCGTCGTCGCGCACCTGCACTACGTGCTGATCGGGGGCGCGGTGTTCCCGCTGTTCGGCGCGCTGTATTACTGGTACCCGAAGTTCACCGGCCGCATGATGTCCGAGCGCCTGGGCCGGTGGAGCTTCTGGTTGATGTTCGTCGGCTTCAACGTGGCCTTCTTCCCGATGCACCTGCTGGGCCTGGACGGCATGCCGCGGCGGGTCTACACCTACCCGGCCGAACTCGGCTGGGGCACGATGAACCTGCTGGCGACCGGCGGGGCGGTGACGCTCGCCGCGGGCATCCTGCTCACGCTCGTCAACGGCGTGCGCAGCGCGCGCCGCGGCGCGCTCGCGGGGCCGGACCCCTGGGGCGGCGGCACGCTGGAGTGGATGACGGATTCGCCGCCGCGCACGTGCAACTTCCCCGCCATCCCGGTGGTGCACGGCCGCGATCCGCTCTGGCAGGGCGTTCCGCAGGGCCAGCCGGACCACGTGAGCGGCCTGGCAGCCGACATGCGCGAGATGCTCACCACGACCGTGGGCGAAGCCCGGCCCGACAGCCGCATGACCTTTCCGGAGTCCACGCCCTGGCCCTTCCTGGCCGCGGTCGCCACCACGATCCTGTTCGTCGCGTCCATCTTCACGCCCTGGGCGGTGGTGTGGGGCTCGATCCCGGTCGCGATCACTCTGATCGCCTGGTTCTGGCCCAAGCCCCGGGAGGCCGAGGAGGAGCTCGCGCTGGAGAAGATCCCGTGAAGGACGAAGCGGTCGTGAAGGGCCGCGCGCTGGACGTCGCCGGACTGCCCACCGTGGTGTTCGGCCACCGCAGCCTCATGTGGTGGGGCACGCTGGGCGTGATGGCGATCGAGGGCACGGTCTTCGCCCTGGCCGTCATGGCCTACTTCTACCTGCGCAGCCACCAGGAGACCTGGCCGATCACCTCGCTGCCGCCGGACCTGCTGTGGGGCAGCCTCAACACGCTGGTGATGGTGGCCAGCTTCTGGCCCGCGCACCTTGCCAAGAAGGCGGCGGAGGACCTGAACCTGGCGCGCGTGCGGATCTGGCTGGTGGCGAGCGTGGCCTTCGGGCTCGTGTTCACGCTGGTGCGGGGCTACGAGTTCGCCGCCCTCAACGTCCGCTGGGACAGCAACGCCTACGGCTCCGTGGTGTGGCTGCTGCTGGGCCTGCACACGGTCCACATCCTCACCGACCTGGTGGATACCATCGTGCTCACGGTGCTGTTCTTCACCGGGCCGCTGGATGGAAAGCGCTACGTGGACGTGAGCGAGAATTCCTTCTACTGGTATTTCGTCGTGGCGACGTGGATCCCGATCTACTTCGTCATCTACTGGGGCGCACGCGCGCTTTGAGCATGAAAACCTGGCTGGGCCTGCTCGCCGCTCCCTCCGTCGCGCTCGCGACGCAGAGCGTCCTGTATTCCATGGTCACGCCGTCCTGCAGTTCCCAGACGCGGCTGCAGCTGCACCTGGTCGCCGCGGTGGGGCTGGCGATCGTGCTGGTGATGGCGGTGCTGGCCTTCGGCGAATCCTCCCTCCGGCGCGGGGAGCCGTCCTCGCACGACAGCGACGAAGGCAGCGCCGGGGCGCGGCGCCGCTTCCTCGCCAGCGCCGCCAGTGCCGTGGCCGGGCTGTCGGCGCTGGTGATCATTGCGATGTGGTTCACCCTGTGGGTGCTGACGCCTTGCGAGCCCTGATCCTGCTGCTGGCCTGGCCGGCGACCACGCTCGCGCACGTCCCCGGGCCGCAGGCACCCGCCTCGGCGGCGGCCGCCTGGAACCTCGCGCCCTGGCTGCTGCTCCTGCTGGGACTCTCGGCGCTGGCCTATGGCGCCGGGCTGCGCCGCCTGTGGCGCAGCGCCGGCCGCGGTCGCGGCGTGAGTTCCACGCAGGCCGCGTGCTTCGGCCTCGGCTGGCTGGCCCTGGTGGCCGCGCTGGTGACGCCGCTGGACGCGCTGGCCAACCGCCTGTTCTCCGCGCACATGGTGCAGCACGAGCTGCTGATGGTGGTGGCGGCGCCGCTGCTGGTGCTGGCGCGGCCGCTGGCGGCGTGGACCTGGGCGCTGCCCGCCGCGCGGCGGCGCACGGTCGGCGCGCTGTTCCAGCACCGCGGCTGGGCCGTTCCCTGGACCGCGCTGACCGACCCGCTCGGCGCCTTCGCGCTGCACGCGATCGCGCTGTGGGCGTGGCACATTCCTGCGGCCTTCGACGCGGCGCTGCGCAGCGAAGCGTTGCACATCGCGCAGCATTTCTCCTTCCTGGTCACCGGCTTGTTCTTCTGGTGGTCGGTGCTGGGACACGACCCGCGGGGCCGCTACGGCCCCGGCCATTCGACGGGCTACCTGTTCGCGACCATGATGCACACCAGTGCGCTGGGTGCGCTGCTGAGCCTGGCCCCCACGCCCTGGTATGCGCCGTACGTCGCGCATGCCGCCGCGCTGGGCGTCGACCCGGTGGACGACCAGCAGCTGGGCGGGCTCGTCAGGTGGGTGCCGGCCGCGCTGGCCTACGTGATCGCGGCGCTGGCCGTGCTGGGAAAGGTGCTCACGCGCGCGCGGGCTTGACGCGCGCAGCGTTTGCGTGACGCGCCCGCTGGCCCCTATCATGGCCGCATGGCCTACATGCTCCTCATCCTCGAAGACCCGGCGCAGCGCGGCACGCGCACGCGCGCCGAAGGCGAAGCCGTGTTCCAGCGCATGGTGGACTTCGCGGCCGACCTGAAGAAGCAGGACAAGCTGCTGGCCGTCGAGTCGCTCGCGTCCCAGGACAAGGGGGCGCGCGTGACGGTGCGCGGCGGCAAGTCCCAGGTCCTCGACGGCCCCTTTTCCGAAGCGAAGGAAATGGTCGGCGGCTTCTTCCTGCTGAACGTGAAGACGCGCGAGGAGGCCCTCGCCCTGGCCCGTGCCTGCCCCGCGGCCGAGTGGGCCACCGTCGAGGTGCGCGAAACCGCACCTTGTTACGTCTAAGGGTTTGTCCCAGGGCGGCGGCTGTCGAATGGGGTCGCCGCTGTTCGTCGTGAAGACAGGAGCCGGCCAGGCGTGCCGCCTCCATCCTCACCCGACAAGGAGCAAGCCATGCGTTTCATGATCATCGTCAAGGCCACGCCGGACAGCGAGGCCGGCCGCTTCCCGCCCAATCCCGAGCCGCTGTTCCAGGCCATGGCCGCCTACCACGAGGAGCTCGCCCGCGCCGGCGCGCTGCTGGATGCCTCGGGCCTGCAACCCAGCAGCAAGGGCTGGCGCGTGCAGTACGAAGGCGGCAAGCGCACCGTGGTGGACGGCCCCTTCACCGAGAGCAAGGAGCTCATCGCCGGCTACACGCTGATCCAGACGCGCACCCGCGACGAGGCCATCGAATGGTCCAAGCGCTTCCCGAACCCGATCGGCGAGGGCGTCTCCTGCCACGTCGAGGTGCGGCAGCTGTACGAGATGGAGGACTTCGACAGCCTGCTGCAGCAGGAGACGAAGGACCGCTTCAACAACATCGGCGTCAGGTAAGGAGGCCGCCATGCTGAAGACCATCGCCCTGGTGGCCGCCGCCGGCATCGCCGTGCTGCTGCTGTACGCAGCGAGCCGCCCCGACAGTTTCCGCGTCGCCCGTTCCGCGGTCGTGAACGCGCCGCCCGAGAAGCTGCACGCGCTGATCAACGACCTGCACCAGTTCAACACCTGGAACCCGTACGAGCGCAAGGACCCGCAGATCCGCGGCGAGTACCGGGGGCCGGCCGCCGGGCCCGGCGCGGCCTACCACTTCCAGGGCAACAAGGACGTGGGCCGCGGCAGCCTGCAGATCCTGGAGTCCGCCCCGCGCAAGGTCACCATGCAGCTGCACATGATCGAGCCCTTCGAGGGCCGCAACACCGTGGAGTTCACGCTGGATCCCGCATCCACGGGAACCCAGGTCACCTGGGCCATGAACGGCGCGAGCCCCTTCATCGCCCGCCTCGTCGGCATCTTCATGGACATGGACCGGATGATCGGCCGCGATTTCGAAGCCGGCCTGGCCGCGCTGAAGCAGCGGGCGGAAAGCCGCTGAAGGAGCATCGCCATGGCACGCAAGATCTTCGTCAACCTGCCGATCAAGGACATGGAGCGCTCCCAGGCCTTCTTCCGCGCGCTCGGCTTTTCCTTCAACCCGCAGTTCACCAACGAGCAGGGCGCCTGCATGGTGATCAGCGAGGACATCTACGCCATGCTGCTGGTGGAGCCCTTCTTCCAGACCTTCACGAAGAAGCCCGTCGCCGACGCGCGCAAGTCCACCGAGGTGCTGGTGTGCCTGTCGTGCGACAGCCGTGCCGAGGTCGACGCGCTGGTGAAGAAGGCGCTGGCCGCGGGCGGCACCTCGCCCAACGCGCCGCAGGACCACGGCTTCATGTACGGCCACGGCTTCGAGGACCCGGACGGCCACGTCTGGGAGCTGGCGTGGATGGATCCGGCCGCGGCGCCGCCGCAGGCCTGAGCCCATGCACTCGGCGACGCACGACGCCATCGCCGCCGTCTGGCGCATCGACGCCGCGCGCATCGTCGCGGTGGTGGCGCGGATGGTGCGCGACATCGGCGTCGCCGAGGAGCTGGCGCAGGACGCGCTGGTCGCGGCGCTGGAGCACTGGCCGCGCGAAGGCATTCCCGACAAGCCGGGAGCGTGGCTGATGACCACCGCCAAGCGCCGCGCGCTCGACCACCTGCGCCGGAGCCGCATGCAGGGCGAGAAGCTGGCCGAGGTCGGCAGCGACCTGGAGGCGCAGGAAGCGCTGTTCGTTCCCGACTTCGTCGATGCGCTCGATGCGGCGCGGCAGGACGACATCGGCGACGACCTGCTGCGGCTGATCTTCACGGCGTGCCATCCGGTGCTGTCCACCGAGGCCCGCGTCGCGCTCACGCTGCGGCTGCTCGGCGGACTCACGACGCACGAGATCGCGCGCGCCTACCTGGTGCCGGAGCCCACCATTGCGCAGCGCATCGTGCGCGCCAAGCGTGCCCTCGGCGATGCGAAGGTGCCCTACGAGGTCCCGCGCGGCGAGGAACTGCAGGAGCGGCTGGCATCGGTGCTGGAGGTGGTGTACCTGGTCTTCAACGAGGGCTACACCGCCACGGCCGGCGGGGACTGGATGCGCCCGGAGCTCGCCCACGAGGCGCTGCGGCTCGGGCGGATGCTCGCCGAGATCGCACCGCGCGAGCCGGAAGTGCACGGGCTGCTCGCACTGATGGAGCTGCAGGCCTCGCGCCTGGCGGCACGCACCGACGCCGAAGGCCGGCCCATCCTGCTGGCCGACCAGGACCGAGCGCGCTGGGACCCGCTGCTGATCCGCCGCGGGCTGGCGGCGCTGGAGAAGGCGCAGGGGCTGGGTGGCGGCCGCGGGATCTACGCGCTGCAGGCGGCGATCGCGGCCTGCCATGCGCGTGCCCGCAGCGCGCAGGAGACCGACTGGAACCGCATCGCGTCCCTGTACGGCGAGCTTGCAGCCGTCGCGCGCTCGCCCGTGGTGGAACTCAATCGCGCCGTAGCGGTGGCGATGGCGCAGGGGCCCGCCGCCGGGCTGGCGATCGTCGATCGCCTGCGCGCGGAGCCGGCGCTGCGCCGCTACCAGTGGCTGCCCAGCGTGCGCGGCGACCTGCTCGAGAAACTCGGGCGGCGCGAGGAAGCGCGCGCCGCTTTCCTCGAGGCCGCGGAACTGGCGGGCAACGAGCGCGAGCGCGAGTTGCTGCTGCGCCGGGCGCGGGGGTAAGCCGGCTTCGAACAGCCGAAACGCCTTGGGTTCCCGCCTGCGCGGGAATGACGGGGCTTGGGTTCCCGCCTGCGGGGGAACGACGGGGCTTGGGTTCCCGCCTGCGCGGGAATGACGGAACCCTGACCCGTCATCCCCGCGAAGGCGGGGATCCAAGGCTTCCCGGTGCGGGCGTCAGCCGGACTTCTTCAGCCGCTCCGGGCCACGGTAGAACATCGGCGCCAGCCGCTGCACCACCGGGCCGTCGAAGGCCCAGGTCATGCACTGTCCCATGTAGAAGGGCGGCTTGCCGTCCGGCGTGGCGCGGTCGTCCGCCTGGCCGCGTTCCTTCGCGCGGTAGTGCGGGATCATCTGGAAGGCCGCGGTGGCGGCGTTGAACACCAGTTCGCGCAGGTGGGTGCAGCCGGCCACCCCGCCGATGGCGCCGTCGATGGCCCTGCGCCAGCCGGGACCCATGGTCAGGCCCACGAGCTTCTGCATCGGCGCGCCCGCGGGCACCTGGCATTCGCCGAAGGGCGCGTTCACCGCGGCGCTCTGCACCGCGCGGATGGTCAGGCCGTCGTCGAGCGTCAGCCGCACGCGCAGCAGGTGCACCGGCTCGCCGGCGGGCAGGAGGCCGCGCTCGCGCATCTCGATCGGTTCGGACTTGGTGTCGCTCAGTTCGCAGTCGATGTCCCACAGGCCGTCGTCGCGCAGGAAACCTTCGAAGCGGATGTTGCGGGTGTGGATGGGGCGGCGGGATACGGGAGCAGGTAACGCGGACATCCGCCCATCTTAGGGGGAGCGGCTCCTACAGTACTTTCCGACTCATCCCACGGTTCGCCGCCGCGACTGCCTCTACCGTGGGACGAGCATGGGAAAGGAACGCAAGAGCCCCGCGGGCCAGGAACCGCAGCCGCGAGAGGAGCCCGCCGCCGGCGAGCGCGGCTTCGTGCGCGTGCGCGGCGCGCGCGAGCACAACCTCAAGGACGTGGACGTGGACGTGCCGCGCGATGCCATCGTCGTCTTCAGCGGCGTCTCGGGCTCGGGCAAGTCCTCGCTGGCCTTCGGCACCATCTACGCGGAAGCGCAGCGCCGCTATCTCGAGTCGGTGTCGCCCTATGCGCGGCGCCTCATCGACCAGGCGGGCGTGCCGGACGTGGATTCGATCGAAGGCCTGCCGCCGGCGGTCGCGCTGCAGCAGCAGCGCGGCGCGCCGAGCACGCGCTCCTCGGTGGGCAGCGTGACCACGATCTCCAGCCTGCTGCGCATGCTCTATTCGCGCGTGGGCCACTACCCGCCCGGGCAGCCCATGCTGTACGCCGAGGACTTCTCGCCCAACACGCCGCAGGGGGCCTGCCCGCACTGCCACGGGCAGGGCCGCGTGTACGACGCGACCGAGGCCTCCATGGTGCCGGACGACTCGCTCACCATCCGCGAGCGCGCCATCGCCGCCTGGCCGCCCGCATGGCACGGGCAGAACCTGCGCGACATCCTGGTGACGCTGGGATACGACGTCGACACCCCGTGGCGCGCGCTGCCGCGCAAGGTGCGCGACTGGATCCTGTTCACCGAGGAGACGCCGACGGTCCCGGTGTATCCCGGCTTCACGCCCAGGGAAACGAAGGCGGCGCTGCGCTCGAAGATGGAACCCGCCTACATGGGAACCTTCAGCAGCGCGCGCAGCTACGTGCTGCACACCTTCGCCACCACGCAGAGCGCCATGATGAAGAAGCGGGTGGCGCAGTTCATGGTGAGCACGGCCTGCCCGGTGTGCGCGGGCAAGCGGCTGAAGCCGGAGGCGCTGGCGGTCACCTTCGCCGGGCACGACATCGGCGCCTTGTCGCAGCTGCCGGTCGAGGAGGTTGCGGACATCCTGCGGCCCGCGGCCGAGGGACGGCTGCAGGATCTCGTGGCCGCGGGCGACAAGGTGTCGCGCGCCGCGTCGCACCAGGCGCGGCAGGCGCGCGTGGCGCACGGCGGCGCTTCCCATGCCGCGGCGCCGGACGTGCGGCTCACCGGCGGGCTGTCCGAGGAAAAGCGCATCGCGGCGCAGCGCCTCGCGCACGACCTGCTCGCGCGCATCCGGACGCTGGTGGAGCTCGGGCTGGGCTATCTCTCGCTGGACCGCAGCACGCCCACGCTCTCGCCCGGCGAGCTGCAGCGGCTGCGGCTGGCCACGCAGCTCGGCTCGCAGCTGTTCGGCGTGATCTACGTGCTGGACGAACCCTCGGCCGGCCTGCATCCGGCCGATGGCGAGTCGCTGCTGGCCGCGCTGCGGCGCCTCAAAGCCACCGGCAACTCGGGGTACGTCGTGG